>JBIOGX010000104.1:0-6569 GCA_044448445.1 Chitinophagales bacterium | reverse complement strand
TGATTCGAGTTCGCAGGTGATCATAGACATGGCGCTGAATGACAGCCTTACATCTATAAGGCTATCTGCATTATCGTTGCTGGCAAATGCACAAAGCGATAAATATCGTAAAAAATGGACTGCCAAAGTATTGGCTATGACAACAGCAGACAGAGACAGCCATGTGCGTGCCGGGGCGTATAAGGCGCTGGGAGAATGGAAAGTTAGTACTGCGAAACAGAATATGCTGAGTGTGCTTTATGATAGCTCTTATTCAGTCGCCGGAAACGCTTTGGAAGCCTTGAACAGAATAGACAAGGATACAGCATACACGCTTGCCAAACAGTTGCTGAAAACAAATCCAAAGAGTACGCTGGAAAGCGCTATATGGACTATTATAGGTAAAAAAGGCGCTGATGAGGATATTGCGCTTTATGAACAACATGCGCCTTTTGTGCTTGGCGGCAAAAGACTCACATTTTCATTCAGCCTGAGCAGCTATTTGAAAAATGTAAAAAGCGATACCTCTTTCAGGAGAGGTGTGGATATATATGCTATGTTTGTGACCACTGAAAATATGAAAATGTATCGTTCGATGCTGGGAGGGTCTTTGTTCCAGGTGGCGTCTGAACAGAAAGGTAATGTAAAATCAGAGAAACAGGAAGAAGCGGAAGCCGCACGCAACCGGCTTGATATTATGAAGAAGTGCCTGCAAAAAATAGTTTCTTCCGAAAGTGATACCGAAACGAAAAAGGATTTTGAAAAGTCTATGAAGAATACTTTTGAGTGACCTCTCCCGGCCGCTCCGAACCTGCCTGTCGGCAGACAGGGGAGAGGGTGAGCCTGCCTGCCGGTAGGCAGGGTGGAATGAGATAAGTAACCTGTTCATTTGTCAGATATTTATTAACTTTACATTATGCAGTACACATACAAAATAATGCTTCACAAAGAAACGGAAGGAGGCTATACGGTAACAGTACCTGCACTTCCGGGTTGCATCACTTATGGCGAAAATGTAGATGAAGCCATTATAATGGCAAAAGATGCGATAGACTTATACATAGAGGAGTTGCAAAGCAGGGGTGAAAAGATTCCGGACGATAGCAATACACTGGAATATTCATTAAACCTTGTAAGAGCATGAATTTGTCTCCCGGCTATCTGGTCAAGCTATTAGAAAGGAATGGCTTTATTTATAAGCGAACCAGTGGGTCACATCAGGTATATTATAATCAGGATACCCATAAAACAGCGATTGTACCTGTCCATGGAAATAGAGATATGAAAAAAGGAACTTTTTTGCAATACTAAAGCAGGCAGGAATTGACATTTCAAGTCTATGATTATAAGAACTGTTGTTGTTTTATTTTTTGTGTTTTGCAATACTGTTGCAAATGCACAGGTATTAAAACCGGGTTTTGATGCGGATGAATATATAGGCGTACTGGGAAGGTGTTCTATGCAGGTTGATGCTAAATATCGTGGGCAGTTGCCAAAAGAAATAAACTACGAACGCGTGTATCGTTCGGCAGATATGGGCCTGCACAACAAGTGGACCCTGTGGCTTAGCAGAGACAAATCCATTATGGTGATCAACCTCCGTGGCACTACCTCCGATATAGATAGCTGGATCGGGAATTTTTATTCAGCTATGATACCCGCCACAGGCTCATTAAAACTGAGCAGTAAAAACATATTCAATTACAAATTTGCCGATGACCCAAAAGCTATGGTGCATGTGGGCTGGACAATAGGAGCCTGCAGCTTGCTGCCGGACATAATGGAAAAGGTACGGGCCTATTACGCCCAGGGAACAAAGCAAATTATTATAGAAGGGCACAGCCAGGGCGGCGCACTTGCTTTCCTTGTAAGTTCATACCTGCATTACGAAGTTGTAGCAGGCCATCTGCCTAAAGGCCTTGTTATGAAAACCTATTGCAGCGCAGCGCCGAAGCCGGGCAACCTCTATTATGCCTACGACTTTGATTACGTTAACAGGGGTGGTTGGGCGTTTACTGTTGTAAACGCTGCGGACTGGGTACCGGAAACACCTGCTTCGATACAGACCGTGAGGGATGTAAACCCTACTAACCCGTTTAGTCATGCAAAGGCTGCCCTGCGTAAGCAAAAGTTCTTTGTACGCCTGTACACAACCCATGCGTATAATCAAATGACCCGTTCCGCTGACAAAGCGCAACGCAAATATGAAAAATACCTTGGAAAAGCTATTTGTAAACAGGTGAAAAAGTATTTACCGGAGTATGAACAGCCTGCCTATACCAGGAGTTGTAATTATACACGTGCAGGCAATCCAATCATTTTACAGCCTGATTCAGCGTATTACCATATATACCCTGCCAATGACACCAATATATTCGCGCATCATTTGTTTGATCCTTATTATTATCTTGTGAAGAAGATTTACAAATAGTTGGTATGTCGCAGCTTAAAGATAAGGTTGTTGTTATTACAGGAGGGTCTTCCGGTATAGGGAAAGCTCTTGCAGATGTTGCTTTGGCGGGCGGGGCAAAAGTGGCTGTATGCGCCCGTAATACAGACAAACTGCAAAGCGCTTTTACTAAGTCCGGCTACTTGTTTTGCTTTAAGGCTGATGTAAGCGTGGAGGCCGATTGTAAGGCTTTTATAGAAGCGGTTGTAAATCACTGGGGTGGGGTAGATGTACTGATTAATAATGCGGGTATTAGTATGCGGGCCTTGTTTGCCGATGCTGACCTTGCAGTGATAAAGGAACTGATGGATGTAAATTTCTGGGGTACTGTCTATTGCACAAAATATGCACTGCCGTCTGTTATGCAACGGAAGGGTGTTATAACAGGGATTTCTTCCATAGCCGGATACCGTGGGTTACCGGGACGTACAGGGTATTCAGCCTCTAAATTTGCCATGCAGGGGTTCTTAGAGGCGTTGCGTACAGAGTTATTACATACAGGCGTGCATGTAATGTGGGTTTCCCCGGGTTTTACCGCGTCTAATATCCGTAACGTAGCGCGTAGTGGTGATGGCTCGGCACAGGCAGAATCGCCGCTTGACGAGGCTAAACTGATGAGCGCAGAAGAATGTGCACGCATCATAATGGATGCCATAGAAAAAAGAAAGCGTACTGTAGTAATGACCGGGCAGGGTAAACTTGCTGTGTGGCTGAACAAGCTGTTTCCCGCGTTAGCCGATAAGTTGGTATTTAATCATTTCCTAAAAGAGCCGGATTCTCCGTTAAAGAGTTGGTAAACATACAGGTCATCTTAGCCGGGTACTAAGTTAGCTATTAATACCAGTTCATTATAAACATCTTTACCTGCCTTGACTGCGGTATCTATTATGGAACGGATTACAGCAAAGTCGTCAGCACCTTGTTCTGATTTGAACTGGCCGGATACTTTTTGTTTCACTTTCACATTTCTTACGGCCCTTTCACTACCATTGTTATCGGCAGGCACAAAGGCATGATAAAGAAATCGGAGGATGTATTGTTGAATTTTGGTAAGACTTTTTTGGAGTGTAATTGCCTTATCATGGTTTGCGGGTATGGGTTGTTCTAAAACTTGTTGCAGTTTGTTCTCAAGCGCCACTCTTTGAGGGATAGGAAGAAGATAATCACTTTCAGTAAGCTGCCCTTTGAGCGCTATTGCTTCTTTAATTATACCCTTTAAATCTGTTGCCCATTGGCTGCCATGAAGTTGTTCTATATAATTAAGGTCGCGTAGTAAATGCGCCATACATATCTGATGGCCTTGCGCATCGCATTTTAATTGTGCTGCCCATCGGTCATGTACTAAAATGGTATCAGGCAATCCAAAGGGAAAAGTTGATTCTATGGTATCAAATCCTCTGCTTGGGGAATGAATAATGAACGTAAGCTGATCATTTTGCCATGTCCAGAACCAATGTTTTTTACCATTTACTTTCCCGCCTGTTTCATCCGAACCCACGCATTGCGCTTGTTCAATAGCTGCTTTAATTGAATTATAGGCAGGGCTGGCTTTCTCTGCAAAACGATGTACTGTATTGTTTAAAGTACCTGGACTAACAGGCAAGTTCATTACTTGTTTGAAATACTCTGCCATGCGCTCATAGGGCAAAAATTGCCTGCTGTGCAGATATACTATTGTAGATTCAACACTACTGCCATATTGTATGGGTGCATTCACTCCATTAGGAAAAGGGCTATCGGTAATATGACCGCAACTACAGGTCTTGCGATAAATTCGATGCGCCTTGTAAACAGGCTTTACAGGCGGTAATTCCACTACCTGTCTCTCTTCGATAAATGCTTCCGGCATACCTGCCAAATCCTTACCGCATTTACCACAAAGGCAAGGTTTATACTCCACAATTTCATCAGGTTGTTCCTTCATTTGGAGTGTGTGTCCTTCATGCCCAAACTGACCGCCAGGTTTTTTATCACTTTTTTCACGAAGACTTTGATTACGTTTCGGAGGTGCAAAATCAGAAGACGGTGGAAGAGAAGAATTGCCGCTGTTTTTGGGGGTTCTATATTGGGCAAGCTCTGATTCAAGGCTTGCAATTTTATCATTTTGTTTTGCTATCGTAGCTTTTAATTCTTTATTTTCTGCTCTTAATTCATCTATGATAGCTAACAACCCTCTTTTACTTGGTCGGCGTTGCAACAAATTTATGAGATGGTTCTTGCAAAAATAATGATTTTTTAGAATAAATTTTTAAAAATTCCTTTTTTTCAAAAATAATTGTTAATTTTGATTTGAATAGTCACAAGA
Source organism: Chitinophagales bacterium (assembly GCA_044448445.1). GTDB lineage: Bacteria > Bacteroidota > Bacteroidia > Chitinophagales > Chitinophagaceae > Nemorincola. The sequence goes on along the minus strand of JBIOGX010000104.1, from coordinate 1,836 downwards.
GTTGAAAGAAATAGTTACTGTAGTTCCCGTTTTTTTTGACTACTTTTATGTATAATATTTGCACCTATGCGACTTTTTGCAAGGGTTTTGTTATCATGCTTTATTATGTCCCTTCCTGCGTTTGCACCGGCACAAATAAAGATATATCTCCCGGATACGACCATTAAGGTTTTTGCTTACGGATACCAGCAGACAATTGCCTGGTGCGGCGGGTTTAATAATCCGCAATTCTCTATGGGCGACCTGAATCATGATGGGTTACAAGACCTTGTTGTTTTTGAACCCTGGCTTGGGGTTAAAACATTTATCAATAAAGGCACGCCGGGTAATCCTGATTACAGGTACGCTCCCGAATACGAGCTTAATTTTCCGCCGATATATGATTACCTTATTTTAGCCGATTATAATTCTGATGGTATCCCTGATCTTTTTCACCAGGGTAGCACAGGCATATCAGCATATAAAGGGTACTATAATGCGCAAAACCAGCTTTGCTTTACCTTCTACCGTGATCTTTTTTATTATAATGATCTCAATACCCATGGCCCTGCCAATGCTTTCAATAATCCCGGCGATATACCGTCAATAGTGGATGTGGATAATGACGGCGACCTTGATTTTATATCTTACAATATTAATGGCGGGTACATGGAGTATTATAAGAACATGAGAGCAGAATTGGGTTTATCCTTTGACAGTATCCATATTGATTTGAAGGATAATTGTTGGGGTAAAGTTTACCAGGGGTTCTATCGTACTCATTATCTTGCCCAGACTTGTGATAATTCGTCATTGCAAAGGCAGGCTGCAGGGGGGGAGAGGACCACACATTCGGGTAATACGCCTTGTTTGTTTGACTGGGATATGGATGGAGATTATGATTACTTAGACGGCAGTGTATCTTTCAACCAAATGACCTTCCTGAAAAACGGCAGGATACCTGATAATCCAACCGGGGTTGATAGCATGATATCGGAGGATACCATGTGGCAAACGGGAGGTACGCAGATAAACATACCGATATGGCCGGCAGCCTACAATATAGATATAGACCAGGACGGGAAGAAAGACCTGATCATAGCGCCTAATGGCGGAGCCGCCTCAAAGAACTATAATAATGTCTGGTTCTATAAAAACTATACTACTCCCGGTGTACCCGACTGGCGGTTTCAGTCTGATTCTTTTTTAGTAGATAAAGCTATAGACCTTGGCAAAGCGGCCTATCCCACACTTTTTGATTATAACAAGGACGGCAAACCTGATCTGTTCATAGGCTCTGATGGTTACAGCCAGAGCAGCGGACTGCTGAGGAGTCGCATCTCTTACTATATGAATACAAGTACACCGGGAAATACTTCATTTACATTGCAAACAAATGATTTCCTTGGAATAAATACTTATAATTTTCAAGGTACGGCTCCTGCTATGGGCGATATAGATAATGACGGGAAAGCCGACATGATCATAGGCCATTCAGATGGTACGCTTAGTTACTTTAAGAACATGGCGGCAAGCGATACGGTGCAGCCTGTATGGCAACTGATGCAGCTTCAGCTTACGGATGCCAGCTCTAATACCATCAATGTAGGAGACCATGCCGCGCCATTTATTTATGACATAGATAAAGACGGCAAAAAAGACCTTGTGATAGGATATGGAAGTGGTTACTTACAGTATTACCGGAATGTAAGCACGACACCCGGCACTATAATGTTGCAGTTAGTTAACCTGCAACTGGGCCATGTCAAGGTTGACCCCCTCCGTAATATTGATTGTTACAGCACTCCTTTTTTTGGCAAGATCGACACTACGGGCATTGATTACCTGCTTGTGGGC
>JBIOGX010000103.1:0-6633 GCA_044448445.1 Chitinophagales bacterium | reverse complement strand
GTATATATAGGTTATGATACGTCGATCACAGGCTTACTGAATGATGCATCCGCCGTGATACAGTTTGATACTTCTGGCCATTTTAACTGGATACGGTTTGTGGGTAATAATACGACTGCTTCACTGTCTGGAACATATAGTACACATAGCAATATCATTATTGATGGGGTAAATAATGCTCATTTCTTAACTTATATTAAATCCGGAGCTCCGCTTATGCCCGGAGATACCAGCCGGTATGGGGTTTATGATATGACTTATAATCCATCTGGAACCTTATTAAGTGCTGTGCGTCTGGATTTGGATTCACAATGGTTTTTGCATGATGCCGTCATTGACCCGGTTACCAATAAACTATATGTATGCGGTGAAGTAAATCAATCCCTCGCTTACGGGATTGTTGATACTTTTTATGCTGCAGCCTTTGATGCAGGCAGGAATAGGTTATGGATGTATTTTGCAGGGCACGGGGGGGATGATGGATTAGAGGCTATTGCTTTAGACCAAAGTAAACACCTTTATTTTGCAGGTGGAGCACAACCATATTTCCCGACAACCCGATTTGTTTTTAATAATGATTCTGTGTCAGCTCCGGGTTTTGATGCGATTTCTGTGATAATGAAAACAGATTCAAATGGTACACCAGTCTGGATAAAACATTATGATAGTCATACTAGTGCAAACTTATTGCAAGGGTTAACTCTATTACCCAACAATAAAATTGCTGCTGCTGGTACATTTGCCACAAGTGTTACAGATGGTACTATTACACTATCTGTACCTGTGGGCACAGGTCAGGATCCATTTTTTGTGATCCTTGATTCTACGGGCAATCTGCAAACCATGCAGCAAATACATGGGAATGGGTTTTACGATATGGGTTATGCCATTACCTCAGACAAGATGGGTAGCCTATATATAGGCGGCAAGGTCGAGGATAGCATATTTGGCGGCAGTATTCCTGCCTACCACACCGTAGGCGGCAATAGTGATTTCTTTGTGATGAAGTATGGCTATAACTGTAACTGTACTGCTTATCCCACAGCATCCTATACAGATACCGGTGCTCATATAGTAGGCTTTGCCTACACAGGCACAACAACAGATTTAGACAGCGTGGTATGGAATTTCGGTGATGGCTATTCAGATACTGGCCTTATCCGTAGCCATACCTATACCAGCATAGGCAGTTATACCGTCTGCGCTACTGTTTACTCAGGCTGTGGCAACAACACACATTGCAGTACGGTTACAGTGCCTTGTATCGCTCCACCCGTTGCCTCATTTACAGATACCGGCACGCATACCGTAGGTTTTGTTTATACCGGCACAACTACCGCCTTAGACAGTGTAGTATGGAGTTTTGGTGATAGTCACACGGCTACCGGAATTACTGCGTATCACACATACACTGTTACAGATACTTACTTAGTATGCGTTACCGCATACAACCGATGTGGCAAAGATTCAGTTTGCCATAGCGTTATCGGTCATTCACTTGGAGTGCAGTCAGTTAACCCAGCCAATGTAGTAAAGGTGTATCCTAATCCGGCTATGAATGAGTTGATGATTACCGGAGTGGAGCAAAATACAAGCTATCGTTTATTTAATATCACCAGCGTATGTATCCAACAAGGTATTTTTGAGCAAGGCAGCAATACACTTTCAATAAAAAACTTTACACCTGGAATATATATTTTAGAAATGACCGGAGCCAATGGAGAGCGGAATATGGTGAGGGTAATGAAGGAGTAGTTTTGTGTTTAATACTCTACGCCGCATAAAAATGTGCAATGCTGTTACTTATACTTGGCAGGGATAAACTTGCCCATGGGCAGGCAGGTTTGCGATATTTTAAACGGCTAAGGCTTGGTATGTAGCAAAAAGGATTTGATGTAGTATTCCCCCTTTAGCGCAGCTTTGTACGTCAGCAATTCCCCCTTAGCGAAAGCCTTGTGCGCATGCGAAGGGGGTAGGGGGATGTCAGCAAGGGGATGTGGCAACTGATTAACTCCTTGTGCAGTAAATGTATGCACAAACCTGCCTGCCAGTAGGCAGGTTTACCCGGTGAGAAGTATAATTGCCTCGCAGTGTGTCCAACTGAATTGTGAACGCAGTGCATTCACAATTGGAAATGTTCTATAAAATTGTCTGAAAAGATCAATTTCTACCTAAACATTGCTAATGTATAATTCGACTTCCCTTTCTGAATAAGTATGTATCGTTCATTCAGCAGATGTTCAGTTGTAATCCTGAAATCAAGTGCTGTCACCTTTTCTTTATTAATGCTCACGCCCCCATTTTGCAGCATCTTTTTAGCTTCGCCTTTTGATGCAAAGACCCCGCTTTCCGCAAGGAAGGTAATGAGGTCTATACCTTCATTAAGAGCTGCTTTTGCGCCTGTCACCTGTGGTACGCCATCCATTACTTCCAGCAGTTGTTTTTCATTTAGTGATCGCAACACTGCTACCGACGACTGGCCAAAAAGTATCTCGGAAGCCTGCTTCGCAAAAGCGAGGTCTTCTTCGCTGTGCACCATTATGGTCATTTCTTCGGCAAGGGCTTTTTGCAGTTTGCGCAGGTGTGGCGCCTGCTCATGTTCTGCTATCAGGGCTTTTATCTCTGCAACAGGTTTAAATGAAAACACAAGGGCCATTTTTGCTGCGTCAGCATCAGGCAGCTTCATCCAGAACTGGTAGAACTGGTAGGGCGATGTACGCTCACGGTCGAGCCATACATTGCCGCTTTCAGACTTCCCGAATTTGCTGCCATCGCTTTTGGTAATCAGTGTGCAGGTGAACGCGAAAGCATCACCACCACCCATCCTGCGGATAAGCTCTGTGCCGGTAACAATGTTACCCCATTGGTCGGCCCCGCCCATCTGCAGCCGCACATTATGGTTGTTGAATAAATAATAAAAGTCGTAGCCCTGTATCAGTTGGTAGGAGAATTCGGTAAAGGACATGCCTGTTTCCAGCCGTTTTTGTACAGAGTCTTTCGCCAGCATATAATTGATGGAGATATGCTTGCCTATATCGCGAATGAAATTGAGAAAGGAGTAATCTTTAAACCAGTCATAGTTGTTTACCATCACCGCTGCATTAGGTGCGGCGCTGTTGAAATCAAGGAATTTTTCTAATTGCGCCCGAATGCCATCACAATTGCGCTGTATGCTTTCCATATCAAGCAGGTTACGTTCCTGCGATTTGCCCGAAGGGTCACCAATCATTCCGGTGGCCCCGCCTACCAGCGCGAATGGTTTATGCCCGGCGCGTTGCAGGCGCATCAATAATGTGATAGGTAGCAGGCTACCCACATGCAGGCTGTCTGCAGTAGGGTCAAAACCTATATATCCCGCCGTCATTTCTTTATTCAATTGTTCCTCAGTACCCGGTATTATATCTTGTACCAGGTTCCTTTCCTGCAACTCAGCTATTAAATTCATTGAAATATTTTTATGGAAACAAGGCAAAAATAATACATACACTTGCCTTATCGGTATATTATTTGATAATTATATATGGTGTAATTTTTACTTTTTTATCCATTTCGTATTAGTTTGGCCGACCATTTGTTTTATTATTCCGATATTTGTTTCTATCTTTCCGTGCTTCATTGGCACTACTTAACAAAAATTTAAGCGTTGAAAAGAATATTACTATCATTGGCTCTGTTTCTACCGTTATGCTTGCAGGCACAAATGCCACAGGCACAGGAGAATCATCACGAAATTGGTATTACTGTAGGCGTGGCAAATTATTACGGCGATCTGCAGCCAAAATTCTGGGCGTCTTATGGCTACCAGCCTATGGGCGGTATAGTATATAAGTATTTTATGAGCCCGCATGTTGGATTGAGAGTAGGAGCCTGTTATACGAACCTTTCTGCCGCAGACAGCCTTAGCAAGATACCAAACAATGTTGCCCGTAACCTGAGTTTTTCAACCCATTTATTTGAAGTACATGGCGCCCTTGAAATCAATTTTTGGCCAATAGAAGTGATGAGGAGAAAAGTTTCGCCTTATATCTTTGGCGGCCTTTCGGTGTTTTACTTCAACCCTTATGCCAAAGATGATGCCGGTGATAAGGTCTATCTCAGGCCGTTAAGTACGGAAGGTGAGGGCTTACCCATGTATCCCGACCGTAAACAATACAGCCTTGTTAATATTGCCTTCCCTTTTGGTGGCGGATTTAAATTTTTCATAGGCAAAACAATAATGCTCACAACTGAGCTTGGTTTCCGTTATACAAACACCGACTACCTCGATGATGTAAGTAAGTCTTATGTGAACTTAGATACGTTACAGGCATATAAAGGCAAGCTTGCAAGAGCAATGGCTTACCGTGGAAATACGCTTCCGGGATGGAAGGGCGATAATCCGAATTTAGGTGACCAACGCGGTGATCCCAAAGCGAATGACTGGTTTTGGTATGGTAATATTACATGTACCATTTATTTCCGTGCGTTCGGTAATCCAAAAGAATACCTGAAAACAAAATGCCCTGGATTCTTCAGGCATTAATAGCAATTGCAAATATGGTTTGGGGTTTCAGCATTTTTCCGCTGGCGTCTGTTTTATTGTATTTGGCCTGAAAAAAAGTAAGGCCCCGGTTTTAATACCGAAGCCTTACTTACACCTTATGAAAAATACACCTTGACAAAGTTACGATTTTTCGGGTTCAATATTTATTAAAAAATAGTAAAAAATTTGTAACTATTTAGGGTCTGCTGATTAAGTGATGGTAGTTGGTATAAAACCCCGAATGGGGTTTGAATCTGAATAGCCAGGGGTGGCAACTCCTGGGGAAATAATGGCATAACCCAAAAACCCCGAATGGGGTTGAACTAAAAAATGAGGTGCTCCGCCGCGGCGGATTGAGGATTGTGTTTCATATTCCGTGCACTTAAAACATAAATATTCCGCTCAAATTCAAGCGGGATAAGAAATCTTACTTTTTCAGCAGGCCTATTTAACCCGCCGCGGCAGATATGACGCAGAAAAAATGGAAAAGAATCCCGCATGTGCGGGAGTGGATTTTATTTTGACATCTTCACTTATCTCTTACTCACTACAATCTTATCAGTATAATAAACGGAATCCGAACTTATAATTAGCATATATATTCCTTCATTCAGGCCGGCAAGATTTACCTGCATAGTACCGGTACCATTATTGTTCACCAATTCAGTCTTTAGCGCTACTCTTCCTGCAACATCTGTAATACTAATATTAGCATTCCTGCTTTGCAAGCCTGCCCATTCAATATTTAATATGGCTGATGCCGGGTTAGGGAATATCCGTATCGCAGAAGTAGCAACTGTGCTGATTCCGTTTGTCTTACAATCTTTGACGTCTATCTGTTTGGTTGCATTAGCCGTACCGCATGAATTGTTTACGGTATATTGTAGAGTAACTATTCCCGGTAACACCCCGGTAACAATTCCTGTACCCGAAACACTGGCGTTGCCATTGTTTGCGCTCCATATACCACCGGGTGCAGCATCAGTTAAAGTTATCGTTCCGCCTATGCATACAGTATCTTCACTTGTTATTGCACCTGCATCTGGTAGTGGGTCTATGGTAATTGCCTGGGTAGTTGCGGCTGACCCACATACATTGCTAATTGAATATCTTATTATATCAGTTCCTGCAGTCAAACCGGTAACCATTCCACCCATTGAAACAGAAACATTACCATTGCTCTCACTCCATACCCCGCCACCGGCTGTATCAGCTAAACTTATAACCGACCCCGGGCATACATTGGTGGGACCTGTTATTGTACCCGCACTCGGGAAAACTGCAACATTGATATACCGTGAGGTAGTAGCCGAACCGCAGCCATTTGTTACTGTGTAACTGATCATATCTGTGCCCCCCGTAACGCCAGTAACGATACCTGCAGGAGAAATTGTAGCATATACCCCCGTCGTAGACCAAACACCACCGGGCGAGGCATCTGCAACTGACATAGTCGCTCCCACGCATACATTTGCTCCACCAGTAATCGTTCCAGGATCAGGTAATGCATCTATAGAAATAACTATACTGGCTGTTACAGTTCCTGACGTGCCACAGGTGGAAGGCACAGAATATATTATAGTATCTAAGCATATACTTAAACCTGTAACCATACCAGAACTGGTCACCGAGGCATTACCATTGCTAGCACTCCACACTCCACCTGAAACACTTTCTGCCAATGCAATTGCAGACCCGTTACAAACTCCGGTAGGTCCTGTTATAAAACCTGCTGATGCACCACCGATAGTTACCGGGAATGTTGCCGTAGCCGTGTGGCAACCACTGTTTACTGTATAAATCGGAACTATAAAGTAGTTGGTTGACTTTATTGTATCTTGTTGCTCTAAAACATCAAGATATGGACTTAATCTCAAACCTTTCTCAATTTATATTAGCTATTATGGGCTTATCGTTATTAAGAATAAAAGCAACAATTACATTTTTATTGTGTTGCGCTACATCTTATTTTCTAATGAAAATATTTTACCCCTCTTTGTATATATGGAATATCAACGACTACAATAATATTGACAATTACAACTTATTTTTCAAAAATAGCAATGTTTGCTTAATGAGTATCCTTTGCTTGTGTTTTTCTTATTTAATCT
>JBIOGX010000102.1:0-6796 GCA_044448445.1 Chitinophagales bacterium | reverse complement strand
GTGTATCTGAAACAGGTATTAGAATACGCTGCAATGGCTGGCGCACTTTGATGTTTACTTTCTTACGTACAGACAATACAAGAGAGGAAATATCCTGTGCCAGGCGCATACGATCTTCAAGGCTGGTATCTATAACATTTTCATCAGCAACGGGGTAATTTGTATGGTGTACAGAAATTGCTTCTTTACGTTTTGTAATATTATTAAGATTATGATACAACCAGTCGGAGAAGAAAGGAGCGATTGGCGCCATTAATAAAGACAAAGTTTCCAGGCACTCATACAATGTCTGGAACGCGGCTATCTTATCCTGCTCATATTCCCCTTTCCAGAACCGGCGGCGGCATAAACGCACATACCAGTTGCTCAATTGTTCATCGAGGAAAAACTCCATAGCCCTGCCTGCCTGGGTAGGTTCGTAATCCTCCATACAGGCTGTTACGTCCTTTACAAGCGTATGTAAGGAGGATAGTATCCAACGGTCTATCTCAGGGCGTTCCTCTATAGGTATGTATGTTTCTTTGAATGTGAAATTATCTAAATTTGCATACAATGCAAAGAACTGGTAAGTGTTATATAGTGTTCCAAAATACTTCCGCTGAACTTCTTTAATTCCTTCTAAATCAAACCGTAAGCTATCCCAAGGTGAAGCATTGGTGATCAGGTACCAACGGGTAGCGTCAGCGCTGTATTTTTCAATAGTAGCAAACGGGTCTATCACATTTCCTAACCGCTTACTCATCTTATTCCCGTTCTTATCCAGCACCAGTCCATTGCTTACTACCGTCTTGTATGCCACACTGTCAAACAGCATCACCCCCAAAGCATGGAGGGTATAAAACCACCCGCGGGTCTGGTCAACGCCTTCGGCAATAAAATCAGCCGGGAAGTTTTTCTTAATGTCTTTTTGCGGGTGTTTTTCAAACGGATAGTGCAATTGTGCATAGGGCATTGCCCCGCTGTCGAACCAAACATCTATAAGGTCAGGCTCACGGCGCATAGGCTGTCCGCTATCCGATACCAATATGATCTGGTCAACAAATGGTTTATGCAGGTCGAGGTCTTCCTTACGGGTAGGCTTAAATGTGAGCGTGCCTGTCTTGCTATTATCTTCCGTAATGGTTTGTTCTTCTTCAAGTAATTGATTCAGGCCAAGTACCTTATTTGCCTTCTGCGCTTCGTTAATTAATTCTTCAATGCTGCCTATGCACTTCATTGATCCATCATCGCTTACCCAAACAGGTAGTGGGGTGCCCCAGAACCTGCTACGGCTCAGGTTCCAGTCCACCATATTTTCCAGCCAGTTGCCGAAGCGGCCTTCGCCGGTAGCTTTAGGCTTCCAGTTGATGGTCTTGTTAAGTTCTATCATCCTGTCCTTTACTGCAGTGGTGCGTATAAACCACGCATCAAGAGGATAATAAATGACAGGCTTATCGGTGCGCCAGCAATGGGGATAGGTATGTTCGTATTTTTCTACTTTAAAGGCATGGCCGCTTTGTTTCAGCTTTACGGCTATGTCAACGTCCACATCTGTATAGTCAGGATCATCTTTATAATTCTTTACATACCTGCCGCTGAACTCCCCGGTATAGTCGTTAAACTTACCTTCTTTATCCACCATTGTCAGTATGCCTATATTATTCTTTTTGCCTACCCGGTAGTCGTCAGCGCCAAAGGCTGGAGCGGTATGCACTATGCCCGTACCATCTTCGGTAGTTACAAAGTCCCCTGTTATCACCCGCCACGGATCGCCGCCTGCTATCTCGCGAGTATTGCCTTCAAATGGCAGCAATTGTTCATACCTCAATCCTTCCAGTTCACTGCCTTTAAACTCACCGATTATCTTCCAAGGGAGCATTTTACTTTCACTCGTATATATGGTAAAATCAGACTCTTGCGCTTCCGGTTTGAAGTATTTACCGAGCAATGATTTTGCCAAAATTACATTGCATGGCTGGTGTGTATAAGGATTAAAGGTCTGTACTAAAACATAATCAATATTCGGCCCTATTGTAAGTCCGCAATTGCTTGGCAGCGTCCATGGGGTAGTCGTCCATGCCATGAAAGAGACAACCTCCTCCCGTCCTCTTCCGAGGGAGGAGGTGATGTATGGTGTCCATGCCTTTTTCGCAATTTCAGATAAACTTTTCTGCAGCGGATTGAGGTACTCAACACCTCCCTCTCCGAGCCTGCCCTGAGCGATAGCCGAAGGGGAGAGGTCAAACATCGCCACCACCGTAGTATCCTTCACATCCTTATAAGTGCCGGGCTGGTTAAGTTCGTGGCTGCTTAGGCCGGTGCCTGCTGCAGGGGAGTAGGGTTGTATGCTTATGCTCTTATAAAGCAGGTTTTTGTCATATAGTTGCTTCAGCGCCCACCACAGTGTTTCTATATACTCATTATCGAAGGTGATATATGGGTCGCTCATGTCCACCCAATAGCCCATCTTTTCGGTGATCTCTTCCCACTTATCCTTGTACCGCATCACCACCTCGCGGCACTTCTTGTTATAATCTTCAACACTGATCTTCCTGCCTATATCTTCCTTGGTAATACCGAGTTCTTTTTCCACGTTCAGTTCTACAGGTAGCCCGTGTGTGTCCCAACCGGCCTTGCGCGCTACATAGTAGCCCTGCATGGTTTTATAGCGGCAAACAAGATCCTTTAAAGTCCGGGAAATAACGTGGTGTATGCCGGGCATGCCATTTGCGCTGGGCGGGCCCTCGTAAAAGACAAAAGGCTCCGCACCCTCGCGTAGCTTCATACTTTCCTCAAAGCAATGCTCCTCCTTCCATTTAGCGAGGTATTCCCGCTCTATGGAAGGCATATTCAAACCTTTAAATTCTTTGTATTTATTGACTGTCATGGAGCTTACTCAACGGAAAAATGTGCATCCGCCCGAACGTATTTTTTCGGTACGGGCGGGCAAAGGTAGGGAGATTTTTTGGTAATGAAAGGTGAAGATTTCATGGCTTTTTATAGTTTACTGGGGGTTTCCAAAAAAAAATTTAGGAAGCTGAGCAAAACCCTTATCTGGTCAGGAGTAGATATCACAATGCGTTATAAAATGCAGGATGGACAAGGTTTAGGGTTACTCCTCTTCGTCCACAACCGGATGAATAGTAACCTTCACCCGTTGTATCCGCATCTTATCAACAGCAAGAACGGTAAACTCATACTGATCATAACGAATAATTTCATTTACTGCTGCGAATTTACCTGAGATTTCGAGGATAAGCCCTGCTAATGAGTCGCTCTCCCCACGCACCTTTTCAAAAGTATCGGACGGTAAACCGATAACACGGCATACATCATTTATAAGGGTTTTTCCTTCGAAGATAAAATTGTTATCATCTATTTTTTTATAATTAAGGTCGTCATCGTCAAACTCGTCTTTGATATCGCCTATGATCTCCTCCATAATATCTTCCAGCGTTATGATGCCTGAAGTGCCGCCAAATTCATCAACCACTATGGCAAAGTGCATGCGCTTTTGCTGAAACTCTTTAAGCAGGTACTCTATCAGCTTGCTCTCATGCACAAAGTAAGCAGACCGGATGAGCGTATGCCAGTTGAAATCATCCTTATCAATATGTGGCAGGAAATCTTTTGTGTGTATTACCCCGACTATCTTATCAAGGCTTTCTTTATATACAGGCAGGCGCGAATAGCCGGCTTCCAAGCAATAATTCCTTACTTCAGGAAAGGTCATATCCTCGTCAACTGCGCTTACATCCATACGGGTGCGCATTACCTGCCGCGCAGAAATATTCCCGAATTTCAGAATGCCTTTAAAAATGTTCACTTCTTCCCGGGTAGCGCTATGGCCTACGGTTATCTCAATGGCGTGCTCAAATTCCTCGTTACTGATATTTTTAGTTGTTTTTAATCCCATCTTGCTTTCAATGAAGCTGGTGGAATTGACTAATGTACGGCTAATAGGTTTGAAGATGCCCATCAGTACACGGATGAACGGGGCTGTAAAAAGCGCCATACGCAGGTTATTCTGGGTTGCGTAAACCTTTGGCAGTACCTCGCCGAATAAAACCAGCAAAAAGGTAACAGATACCACCTGTATCAAAAAGGCTATGATAGCATTGATCTGGGGAGAGATAATCAAGCCTATCAATACGTTTGTAGAGATAACAATAGCAATATTTATGAAATTATTTGCTACCAGGATCGTAGCAAGCAATAATTTCGGCTGTTCCAGCAATTGTGATGCAATGCGGGCGTTGGGCTTTTCCTTTGTCTTTAAATAGTTGATATCTTTCCCTGATAACGAAAAATAAGCCGTTTCCGCACCTGCGATAATTGCAGACATCAGCAACAGGATAAGTATGGCTATGATCAGTATGGTAGCGTTTGACGGGGAGAACGCTCCCGTTGATGTTTGTAAGAATAGTGATGTAAGATTCGTGTCGCCTTCAGTACTTTCCAAGTTATGTTACAGTTTGGTAATCGTATCAAAATTAAAAAAAAGGGTCAGAAACGAAGAAGGTGTTTCCTTACCCTTTTTTATACTAAAAAATATACCATTAAAATGGGAGGTCATCTTTGGTAGCATTAGCAGGCGCACCCCCTTCAAAATTTATATCAGGAAAACTTGTGGCCTCAGGTGCAGGGGTTTCCGCGCCGGGTACTTCCGTATGCTCTTTTCGCTTATCGAGCATTACCAGGTTGTCACCTACGATTTCCGTACTAAAGCGCCGGTTTTTATCTTTGTCTTCCCAATTACGTGTCCTGATGCGGCCTTCAATAAATACCAGGCTGCCTTTATGCAGGTATTTTTGAGCAAGTTCCGCAAGCCCGCGCCACAGTACTATTGTATGCCATTCTGTTTGTGAAACGAGTGTGCCGCTCTTGTCCTTGTATGTTTCTGTTGTAGCAAGCGGAAACTTCGCTACGGCAATATTTCCTTCCAGGTATTGCAGATCCGGTTCCTTGCCAAGATTTCCTATCAATACGACTCTGTTTACTCCTCTCATAGTAGTTTCAAATTTTCAAATAATAAAAATTATAACCTAATGGGTATTAAAAGTATAAATTATTTTCTAAAAAAGAAACAAGTGTTTTCGGAAAAGCTGTTTTTTTCAATGAATTGATACCTGACCACTTACTATTCAGAGCGCTGATTTTTGGTTTTTTTGCCAGGTACACGCTGAAAAATCGGGTATCTATTACCTGGTGCGTGAGGCGTTGGGTTATATTGCCTTCGTATTTTAGATTGATATATGTAATATTGATTTCTTTAAATCCTTTATGCTTTAATAACTCTTTCGTATTTAGTGGCCGGCTGTTTTCGATAAGATAGGGTTCATACAGGTTTTCCCATATATCGCTTCCTGTGCGTTTATGGATCCAGATAGTATCTTTCCATTTCAGTAATAAATAATGAAAGTATCGCTTGCGAACAGATTGTTTTTTGCTGCGTACAGGCAAAATAGTTATCAATCCATCATGATAAGCGATACATTTTTTCTGTAATGGGCATTGATCGCAAAGCGGGTTGCGAGGGGTGCATACGGTAGCCCCAAGGTCCATAATGGCCTGGTTGTAAGCAGCGCTGTTTTTTTTATCTAATAGCTCCTGTGCCAGCGATGAAAAGGCCTTTTTGCCATCCGTAGTATCAAAAGGAATAGCTAAGCCAAAATACCGGGCAAGCACGCGGTAAACATTGCCATCTACTACGGAGTATGGCAGCCCGGATGCGAAAGAAGCGATGGCAGCGGCGGTATAAGGGCCAATACCCTTTAGTTTTAGCAGTTCCTCATAACTGCCGGGAAAGCGGCCTCTTAGTTCATTAGAAATATAACGGGCTGTGGCAAGCATATTTTTACAACGGTTGTAGTACCCAAGCCCCTGCCATAGCCTGAAAGCCTGCTCCTCATCGGCTGCCGCCATATCCTGTATAGTAGGGTAGGCCTCTATGAAGCGCAGGTAGTAGGGCAGGCCTTGCTGTGCACGGGTCTGTTGCAGTATCACTTCCGACAGCCATATTTTATAAGGGTCTTTTTCTCTTTTCCAGGGCAGGCTGCGGTTATTGGCCGTTTCATGCCAGGCTGTGAGGCTGGTAGTAAAATATTTTTTTGATGCCGTAGTGATCTCCATTTTCGTATGCAATTTATGAAACCAAAAAGTAAGTATTTTACAATGTTCCCAAATAGAGAATAAATATCTTCTGTCGGTGGATGCATAAATCATTTCTGTTACTCCTGCAATGGAAGCAAAGCTAACCGCTAAGCCAATGACTGAGGGTATTGTAACAATGGCTTATGCAGATGAAATAGCAAAAGAAAACGAACGATTAGAAAGAATGAATAGAAGTAAATAAGGGCTGCGATTGCAGCTTTTTTTGTTTAAATTGCATGGTCATGAAGGTCAATATTCTTAACAAAAAAACAGGGAGATTATGTAAGGCTACTATTACCAAAGTAAGGTTAAAAGATTTTGATAAAATCACAGATGATAGGTTTGGTGAGTTTAAATGGCAAGAATTTAGAAAAGATTATACCGGAGTTTTTAAACTTATGAAAGATGGTATTATTTTAGGCTTAATGCAGTTTGTCTATGAAAACGCTTTTGAGAACATAAAGGAGTTAACCAAAATTGAATTATCAGTAGAAAATAGAGGTGCAAACAAAAAGTATGATTATATAGCTGGGTGTCTAATAGCTTATGCGTGCCTTGTTTCAATAAAATCTGTAAAATGGGACATGGGTATATATTACACCGAAGCAACAAAGCATATTTATATTGATAAATACGGCATGAAACCACTTAATGAATATTATGT
>JBIOGX010000101.1:0-6797 GCA_044448445.1 Chitinophagales bacterium | reverse complement strand
TAGCTCTACGCCTATCTGGCCGCCTGCGCCTATGATGAGAATTTTTTCTTTTTTCATTTTCGTTAAGTCGAAAGTATAGAGTACAAAGTCGAAAGTATATTCACAAGTGAAGCCCCCCTGCCTACCGGCAGGCAGGTTTAGGGGTTTGGGGTTTCTATTAACTTCATAAAATCATCAAATAAATATCTTGAATCATGCGGGCCGGGTGTGGCTTCGGGATGGTATTGTACCGAAAACGCAGGCTTGTTTTTCATCCTGATCCCCTCTATTGATCCGTCATTCAGGTTTACGTGCGTTATTTCTATATGATCGCAATTCTTTATAGCATCGGGATCAACTCCAAAGCCGTGATTTTGCGTAGTGATCTCAGATTTACCGGTAACCAGGTTTTTCACAGGATGATTGAGGCCTCTATGACCATGGTGCATTTTAAAAGTAGGTATATCGTTGGCAAGCGCAAGCAATTGATGGCCGAGGCATATACCAAAGAAAGGCTTATTGGTTGCCAGTATATCTTTTATCGTGTTTACCGCATAGCCCATAGATGCCGGATCGCCGGGGCCATTTGATATAAAATAGCCATGCGGTTCAAATGCTTTCATTTCGGCAAGGCTGGTTTTAGCCGGGAATACTTTAAGGTAAGCGTTCCGGTCTGTCATGCAGCGAAGTATATTAGCCTTCACTCCGTAATCGAGTACAGCTATACGTATCGGCGCATTTGGGTCACCTGATGTGTAAGCCACTTTAGTGGATACCTGTGATGACAGTTCCAACCCGGCCATATCAGGCACCTTTGCGAGTGCGGCCTTGAGGCTATGCTCATCCGTAAGTTCAGTAGAGATAATGCAGTTCATAGCGCCTTTGCTTCGGATGTGCTGCACTAATGCGCGTGTGTCCAAATCGTATATGGCAACGATATTATTTTTTATAAGGTAGTTTTCGAGGCCATCATCAGCGGTCATACGGGAATACTTGTACGAAATATTTTTGCAGATCAGCCCGCTTATTTTTACCGAATCGCTTTCTACATCCTCATCTTTAACGCCATAGTTTCCTATGTATGCGTTGTTCATGATCAGTACCTGGCCGGTATAAGAGGGGTCTGTAAATACTTCCTGGTAACCGGTCATGCCGGTATTAAAGCATATTTCACCGCCGGCAGTGCCTTTAGCGCCAAAAGACTTTCCTTTTAAGAGCGTGCCATCTTCTAACAGTAACCAGGCTTGGGAATCAGTATATGTCGGAGTCATTTAAAAAACAAATTGTGCAAATGTAAGTTTAATTGCTCAACTTGCCTACCGGCAGGCACACACAAAAACAACGAAAAAAATAATTTATAAAACCCTTGATTTATTAAAATATTTAAATACCTTTATGTAGAAATAAAAAACATTTACAAAATTTTAACTTTTTTTCTGTATGTGAATTATCTATTCTGAACTACTTATTCAAACGTTATGAAAACCTATCTCACACTATATCTTCCTTTCTTCTTTATCATATTCTCTTTCTCCGCCCACGCCCAGATCATCACCACTTTTGCAGGCACCGGTACGCCCGGCTACAATGGCGATGGCATTGCTTGTACTGCAAGCACATTAGACACCCCAGCGGGTGTTGCTGTTGACCACGCGCATAATGTGTATATTGGTGATAGCTGGAATTATCGCATCCGGAAAGTAAATACTTCTGGTATCATTACCACTATTGCTGGTACAGGGGTAAGCGGGTATAGCGGTGACAATGGCCCCGCAACCCTTGCTAAAATAAATGTTACTACATGTGTATTTGCTGATGATAGCGGCAATGTATATTTTGCCGATCTTGTAAACAGTTGCATCCGTAAGATCAATACTTTAGGCATTATTACCACCATTGCAGGCAGCGGAACGCCGGGTTTTAGCGGAGATAATGGCCCTGCAACTTTAGCACAATTATATGAGCCGGATGGCGTGTATGCAGATAGCTTAGGTAATATATATATATCTGATGAGCTTAACAATCGTATTCGCAAAGTAAATTCTTCAGGTATCATTACCACCATTGCCGGAGGGGGTACTGTGTTAGGCGATGGTGGCCCGGCCACCGCAGCGCTATTGAACGAACCCGGCGGCATAACTATGGATAGTTCCGGGAATCTGTATATAGCAGATATATATAACCAGCGGGTACGCAAAGTGAATACATCCGGCATCATTACTACCATTGCTGGCAATGGCACATTATGTGGTTATAACGGAGATGGTATCCCGGCCACTTCTGCCCGGTTATGTGGCCCGGGTAGCGTAAAAGCTGATAGGCATGGCAATATATATATAGCTGAGGGTGGAGGCCAACGTATTCGGAAAATAAATACCTCAGGTATTATCACCACTATTGCAGGAAATGGGATGCAGGGCTTTAGCGGTGATAATGGCCCGGCAATTGCCGCTCAATTTGATAATCCTGCAAGTATTGCAATAGACGACTCTGTCAATATGTACATTGCTGATAGCTGGAATAACCGCATCAGGCGTATTGAAAAAGTGCTTTCGGTGAATACTATTAATGATGCAACAACAGGTATTAAGATATCTCCAAATCCCAACACGGGATTTTTTACTCTGACTATTTCATCCGTCACAGAACAACAAGTAGAACTAATCATCACTAATGTGCTGGGTGAAAAAATAAAGGAATGTAAAACTATTACTAATAAGCCATTGGATATAAGCATTTCAGTGCCCACAGGCATTTACTTTCTTTCAGCAATAACGGCATCAGGCAAAATAACAGGAAAGATGATCATTCAGCGTTAAGCAGTATTTTATTTATGATTTTTTAAAAACAAACACTTATGAATTACTCCAAAAAACTCTTTATCTGCTGCGCCCTGTTGTGTGCAGCCGGCAATTTATTTGCCCAAAACACTAAAGCGCCGATCAATTATTCATGGTCGCAATATGCCACGGATACTGATCTGACGTTCCGGCAAATTGTAACCACCTGCGACAGTCTTTTCGCACTTGCAGGTTTTCCCGGCAGGGATACCGCCTCTAATGAGCGGGAAGGGGATGACAATCCTTACTACGATTACCTGAAGTGGAAAGCATTTTGGGCGCCAAGATTAGACGCCCCCACCGGCAAGCTGCATGATCTCAGTAAAAACATGCCGCTGCCTGGAACGGCTACGGGAAGGACTACCTCTGTGTCTTTGTCTAATACTTGCAATGGTTATTCGGTTTTACAGGATAGTTTAGGCACCGTTATTCCTAACGGGCTGGGCTGGCACTTTATTGGCCCGCAAAACGTAACCGGCAGTGCAGGCGAACTGCCGAATAACTCTGTAGACCAGCATCTTGGGCGCGTTAATAGCATTTGTGTAAACCCACACAACCAAAATGAAGTATATGTGGCGAGTGATTGGGGAGGAATATGGAAAACCACTAATGCTAATCTTGCGCCAAATAATACATGGACCTGTATTACGGATCATGATCACGGGATTGCCGGCAGAGGCGCTTCTAACTTAATTGTGGATTTTACTCCCGGCGTGCCGCATCGCATATTTTGCACATTCGGATACCCTGACCGATCCTCGTATTTTTATAACATGCAGGAAACAATAGGCTTATTTTATACTGTTGATAATGGTTCAGATATGTTCCGGTACCTGTGGGGTGGTGAATCCATAAATGATATTAAGTTATACCCGGGATCTCATTTGTTATTTATGGCTACCCACTTCAAAATTATTCAATTAGATGTTACAGGCCCGTGGAATGGCACAACCGCCCCTGTTACCAGTACGGTAATAACGGATATGCTTCCATACTTACCTACTGATGGCAGTGCGGGGGGACGCTTTAGAGGTTTTTCAAACCTGGTATTCAAGCCTTCTGATCCACGGAGGTTATTTTTCTCCTCTATTTCTAACTATGGCCAGTATTACCCTCAAACCGCGCACCTTTATAGATATGATATTGGCGGTGGAAGCGGCATTAAAGATATGACCAATAGCTTCGGCGTCCAGGATGTAGTAACAGATGGCAATTTTGCTACAACTGCAATAGGAAAATCTTATTGGTTTTATACTTCTGGTCTGGCACCTGCCTATACTTCATGGGGATGGACTAGCCTTATTCCAGGTACTTCCGGTACTATGGATTACTATCCAGCATACGGACAAGTAGCAAGCCTTGAAACAGCAGTTGAAGGTACCTATATAGGCTCAATGACTTACGTTGTAACCTTCACATTAACCCTTCCGGCATACACACAAGTAAATGTAGTATTACGGGACGCGATCGTACAAAATGGCCCTGATTATGGCTCTGGCACCCCTGTTATGGGGCCTGATATTAATGTTGGCCCTGGTATATTTTCAGGGCCACCTACAGGGCCCCCAGTTACTACTACCTATACAGTTACAGTTACTGCTAACCATTTTGTTGACAGGCTTGAATTTGCAGCACAAGCTCTATCTATTTTAGTATCAAGCCCCATTCGCATAAGCAATGTACATGTATTGGAAGCCTCTCAGCACTATATATTTAATCTTACTACCTCTACGGCTGTATCAGCAGCTAATGATGTATATTGTATGACACAGGATAATGTGGATATGCCCAGTACGGTTCACGTAAAAAAGATCAGGGTAAATGATGTTTCTCCCTGGCCTGCTTGTACTACCACTATTGTTGACAGGCAGATAACACCTGGCGGGGGATTTGGTATGGTTGTCTCCCCAAGCAACCCGGATTATATTTATTTCTTTTCTCCCCAGTCCGCGTGGGGGCCGCTGGTGGCTAAAATATTCTTCCCCGGCCCGGTTGTTATTACCCCTACCTGGGATGCGACTTCAACAAACAATCACCCTGATGCCAGGTCGCTTGTTGCAATGCCCAATGGTACCGGCTCAAATGATAATATATTTTTGGGAGATGATGGTGGTATAAGCTATAAAAACGGTTATAACACCGGCACATGGAAAAGCCTTAACGGCACAGGGCTAACCACGAGCCTCGCAAATAGCATCGGTACAAATTTACATACGGGTGATGTAAGCATTGCTACCGGCGACAATGGCATACTTACAACAAATACTACCCTGCAAAACTATACAAAATGGACTCATATTTTACCTGCGGATGGGTATGAAATAAAGTATGGGAGAAGATACCTGACAAGAAATGAAATGTTTTGGGGCTGGGACGGCGGCGGCTCTTTTGCTAACTTACAGGGAATTACTGTTGGATTGCCAACGGTAAACGGGCTTCCAAACTTCACAGTAAGCGGAATCGGGATGAGTAAATTAAAAACTACTTATAGAAATGAATATTTTGGAACAAGCCATACTGCGAACGTGGGGGAAATTTATAATGTAAAAATCACAGGCACAACAACCTATACAGGTACCTGGAATTGCCTGACCTGCGGATCAACTCTTTTTAGCCATAAGCCAGTTATGGCAATAGCCCCGGATATGTATAATGGTGATTATATAGCTGCTTATGTTTGTAATGGTTTTTGGGAACCCGGGGTTTTTGCTTTTACTCATAATGCCACCACTGGTACTCCCCCTACCTGGGATACAGTAAGTTGTAGCCGATGGGATCGTATTCTTGATATGGCGGTAGATCCCCGGTCATCAGGAACTACAAAAAGGATGTGGGCAGGTTGTGGATGGTACAATGATCACGGTCGTCGTGTATTGCAGTCTGTTGATGATGGACATACCTGGAACGATTATTCCATAGGTCTCCCTTCTGGCCCTGTCAATGCACTTGTTTATGACGAACAGTCTCATGTTTTATTTGCGGGCGGGGATATGGGCATTTATTTCATAAAGGTAGATAAGGGGCCTATTGGTATCGGGAGCAATGTATGGAGCTGTTATTCTATGAACCTCCCCAGCAGTTTTGTAACGGGGCTGGATATAAATAGGTGTACAGGTAAATTATATGCAGCCACCTGGGGCCGGGGCGCTTATGAAGCCGATCTGCCTCATGACTGGAACTGGAATGGTACTGGCATTGGAGGATTTACAGATACCTGCGATATAGATCTTATTACCGGAACCACTATTGTGCCTACTTTATGGCAACAAGACAAAGATGAAGTAAGAACCATCTATATCGGCGCCGGGAAATCATTGCATATTCAAGGGTGCACTTTGAATATGGGCAGGAATAAAAACATTATTGTAGCACCGGGAGGTACATTAGTTGTGGATAAAGCTACAATTACCAATACCTGTGGCCAGATGTGGGGTTGTATAAGCGTGCTGGGTGATCCTACCGTTGCACAAGTCACAACTAATATTTACGCTGCAAATCCAAGTAGTAACCAGGGCCTTGTAGTGCTAAAAAATAATTCAGTTATTGAACATGCATTTTATGGTTTGAAAGTTGGAGCTGTATATTATGATGGTACTGATGGCCCCATGTACACGAGTGGGCAAGAGGGCGGTTTGGTCATCGCCAATAATACTAAATTTCACAACTGTGGTTATGATGCAGAGTTTCACCCCTACAAATTTCCACAAAATTCACTGTTCAATAATTGCACCTTCCTGGCCGATGATAGCATACCTAATGCACATTATACTGATTATACCGCAGGCGCAACAACGCCCAGAAAATATGGCACAAAGGAATTTGTTATCAGCACTAAGAATTATGGACTAACGATAACTAATTGTACGTTTGAAACACTTGATAATACTACTGCGCCTATAAACTTTCATCCTGCCCCTGATCTTAGAGGTATTGGCTATGAAGGCTTTCGCTCATCTGCTACTATAGATAATTGTACAT
>JBIOGX010000100.1:0-6829 GCA_044448445.1 Chitinophagales bacterium | reverse complement strand
TTGACAACTTTGGCAAAGTTGTCAAATCTACCCTCACCATTTTTTAATCTCTTGGATCATTTCCTCGTGAGTAATAAAGTAGCCATTCTCAAATTCAGTTTCGGCTTCATCCAATTCTTTATTATATTGCTCTATACCTGGTAGCTCTGTTGATTCTTCGATATGTTTATCCAAAATCTGTGACATATTATCGAGCTTAGAATTTTAATAGTTCAGTCTTTCATTTTTACGGATGCCCCTTCTTGTAATTCGCCTTTACTTTTTCAAGATGGGCAATAAATTTTTCTACATCCGGGTCATAAGAATAACCTTCCTCAATAAGTTTATTTCCGTTCTCATCCACGTAGAAATAGAACGGCTGGGAATTAGATCCAAATTTGGAGGCCTGCAGGTCAGCATTCTTATTACCTAATGTTACTATCTGGGAATTGAGGTCTTTTGAAAAATATTGCTGTTCTATAGGCAACTCTATCCTGTTTATATCGCAGTATAAGGAAACAACGATAAAATCTTCTTTAAGCCGTCTTGCCACTTCTGGCTTAGACCATACCTGTGATTCCATTTTACGGCAGTTAACGCAATTTATACCCGTAAAGTCAAGCATAATCGGTTTCCTGAGTTTTTTAGAGGCAATCAACGCTTCATCATAATCAAAGTAAGTTACCAACCCCAGGTTTCGCACAACCGGGGGCTCATATATCTTCATGTCGGAAACATACTTCACAGGATGAGTGTCATTACCGTCTGCAACACTTACAGAAGATGGCCCCGCTCCGCCAAAAGAATCAAAAGTACCTAACGGAGGTACAAATGCACTGACGCCATTCAAAGGAGCGCCCCACATACCCGGCAATAAATACACGGCAAAAGTGAATGAGGTGATAGCAAGGAATAATTTAAAAAGAGAAACATACTCCTGCCCGTAAATATTTTTAACAGGAGCGTCATCATGCGAAAATTTTAATTTGCCAAGCAGGTAAAAGCCCAGCAATACAGATAACACGATCCAGATAGCGATAAATATTTCCCTGTCAAGCAGGCGCCAGCCCATAGCAAGGTCTGCATTTGAAAGAAATTTCAGCGCGAGCATTAGTTCAAGAAAGCCGAGCACCACTTTTACCTGGTTGAGCCAGCCACCGGATGATGCCATTTTATTGAGCATGCCCGGAAATATGGCAAATAAGGCAAATGGCATTGCCAGGCCAATAGAGAACCCGAACATGCCAATTGCAGGGCCGGCAATACCACCCTTCCCTGCCAATACCAGCAAAGGCCCCACAATGGGTCCGGTACACGAGAAGGATACTATGACCAGTGTAAGCGCCATAAAAAATATTCCGCCAAAACTGCCCACACCAGCCTTTGAATCTGTCTTGCTGGTCCATGAGGAGGGCAATGTAATTTCAAATGCCCCCAGGAACGAGATACCGAAGATGACAAAAATGAGAAAGAAGAACAGGTTAGCGATCCAGTTGGTAGAAAGTGTATTTAATGCGTTTGAGCCAAATATCGCGGAGATCAAAACACCCAATACGGTAAAAATAATAATGATGGACAGCGAATAATATAAGGCGTTACGAATACCTTCCGCATGTGTCTTACTTTTTTTTGTAAAGAAGCTGACCGTAATAGGTATCATGGAATATACACATGGCGTGATAACTGCAGCAATGCCACCACCGAGCGCTACGAGGAACAACCAAAGCAATGACCTGGTTTCTTTTTTGTTAGCAGGCTTAGGGGTGGCAGGCGGTGGCATAGCATCCACAGTTTTCTTAGCGGCTGTATCAATTGCTGTCGCGTTGTTTTTAGTAGTGCTACCAGCAGTTCCTGAATCTGCAGTTGCAGTGGTTACAGTTGCAGCAGTAGTGTTTGTATCTGTGCTGCTATCTGCGTCATTCACTTGTATAAAAAAAGCTTTTGTGGCTGGCGGCAGGCACATTTGGTCATTACATATCTGGTAGCTGTAGCTGCCCTTTATTATAGTATTCCCGGTAATCGTTGCCAATTGAATATAATCAACGGTGCCCTTATACATGTTCACAATACCATCTATACCTTCCAGCCTTTCACTGATGAGCTTGCCTTTTTCTTTTACTGTGCCAACAAGAATTACTTTGCCATTCTTATTAAATGTAATTGCCGGGGGGTATAAGGAGCCATCACCGCCTGGCTTAAAGGCATAAATATGCCAGCCTTTCGGCAATTTAAGGTGTGCGATTAATTCATACTGATCACCGGTTTTCTTTTTGGCTTCAAATGCCCATTTACTGCCGTCCTGCACCATCTGGGCAAGCAGTCCGTTAGTGATGAACAAACTAAAAAATACAATAAAAGCGGCTCTCAATATTCTCATTGTACTACTTTATTTCAAAAGCAAAAATTTTGGTCTTAGGAGGCAGGCACATCTTATCATTGCAAACCTGATATTCTTGCTTGCCTGTTACCTTACATGGCCCGGCTACAGTTATCTCCTGCACATAGTCCACCTTGCCCGATAAGTAGTTCACCTTGCCATCTATACCGTCAATAGTAGTGGTGGTCATTTTTCCTTTTTCTGCCATCTTGCCATTCAGTTTGATCTTTTTGTTGCCATTAAAAGCAAACGATGTCGGTATCAGCATACTATCGCTACCGGGGTTCATTGACCATATATGCCATTTGTCTTTTAATTCCATGTGAAAGATAAGTTGGTATTCAGTGGCGCTTTTCTTTTTTACTTCATACTTCCATGCAGTAGGGTCTTCTATCATCTGCCCGAAAGAGGGTGCAGTGATCAGGCAAACCGGTAAAAGAAGAAAAAAGTATCTCAATAATTTCATAAACCTGGTTTTTGCCATATTAAAGGGTTATCACTCAGTAAATTAGACAGGTCAAGATATAACAATGTAGGGTAGAAACAGTTACCATGCCCGACTTTTAACTTTTGATTTAACATTAATATCATCAGTTCGTATGGCTTAGAGCCTGTAATATTCCACGCCCGTCAATATTGTGCAAGGCTTCAGAGCACGCCCGCTCCGGGTGTGGCATCATACCAAATATATTACGTCCGTCATTGCATATACCGGCTATATTATTAACAGCGCCATTGGGGTTGGAACTGATATGCACCTCACCATGCTCATCACAATAACGGAAAACTACCTGCTTATTATCATGCAGGCGTTTTAAAGTGTTTGCATCGGCGTAATACCTGCCTTCCCCATGAGCCACAGGTATTTTCAATACCTTTTCCCCTATGTGCTCCCCTATCAGGTTACGGGTGTTTTCACTTTTTATATACACGTTCTTACACACAAACTTCTGGTGATCATTTTGCAATAGTACCCCCGGCAGTAACCCAGCCTCACAAAGTATCTGGAAGCCATTACAGACACCCAGCACCTTGCCCCCTTCGTTTGCAAATGCTATCACCTGTTCCATCATAGGGCTAAAGCGGGCCAGTGCGCCACAACGAAGGTAATCACCATAAGAAAACCCACCCGGTAACACAATGCAATCCTCTTTTGTAAACAGACTAAGATCGCGATCTTTATGCCATAGCATAATAGTTTCCTGCTGCAGGTCATCACGCAGGGCGTGCATCATGTCTCTGTCACAATTTGATCCCGGGAAAACAATAACGCCGAATTTCATTTAATAATTTGTTTTATTGATTCGCCATCAGGCAAAAAATCAGGTAAATAAGAGAGAAATAAAAGATAAAGTTACTAAACCGTTTATTTGTTTCAAGCAAAAGGCCATGAGAAATTATGATACTCAATGCAGGCAACGTTATCATCCAGGCGGTTCTCACTTCCAGATCAGTAAGAATGGCAACAAATACTGATATAATAAGGTAAAAAGAAATCGCGATCCAGTCGCGGCGGATATAGATATTACTCATCGCCACATTTAGCTGCATAGCATATATGCCACTCGCCAAAAGGATACCTATCCCTGCCAGTGTTATGATCAGGTAGAATGGGGATACGATGGGAGCAGATAAAGAGAATCCTATATGCGGCCATGTTGCATACAGATGAAACCTGTCTGCAAGAAACAAGATGCATACTAAAAAATAGGGCGGAGTTGCATAACCCATCAGCGCTACCGACCATTCGCCCAGATTGAAGGAACGGAACATGACCATGCCCACCAACAGCAAAAAGAAATAAGCCAGCATGGTAAACTGGAATAATGCTGCCATGCTTAAAAGAAAACTTGCGTTATAGATCAGTTTCCTGGGCTGTGTGGTTTGCGTAAAGCCAAACATAATATCCACCGCGCCAAGCAGAAACCAATTGACAATCAGGGTCTCACTAAAAGAATTAAATGGCGGGTATATGGAAGTAAGCAGCAGGTAAACAAATGCGGGGATATAAGTGTACCGGGGGAATAACCTGTGGCGGATAGAAATGCTTTTCAGGTAGAGCGATTGTATAAATATTACTATGATGGCGAGCATAGTATAAGCAAATGCCCCATTCCTGAACACTACATACAACGCCCTGAGCAAATAGTTATACATGAAATGTCCTGCTACTGGCTCGGGCATAATAGGATAAAGCACCAGTTGGAATTTCACCACCAATGCAAATATGAACAGGATGATAACAGTAAAAGGACTATTATTTCTGAATAACCGGAGCACGTACGGATTTTTTTTCGCTAAAATACAACTTTAGCGAAGCAGATTTGTTTTTTATGAAAGCAAGGCACTACTAACATTCTTCCGGCTACCTGTTTACCATAACGTGGCAGCCAGTCGGGGTAGTCATTCCCTTCAGCAGTAAAAGAGTGTATCTCAGACTTGCCGCCGGAATTTAGTGTGGCCAGTTGGATGCGCGAATGAGTAGCATTAAAATCATTAAATAAGAACGCAAGTGTACCGCCCGTATTGAGCAATGCATAAGAGGAGAATACCCCGCCATCCTCCTGCGAATACTGTTCCTTGGGAATGAACGAACTCCATACGCGTGTGCCGTCTTTATTATAAGACAGCGCCATGATATCATTATAATGATATTCATGCACCATAGTGGTCATATAGGGACTATAAAAAGAATAATAACCAAAGCCTGGTGTATAATTGCTGCGCGTGGTCACATAATTCACTTCTGATACCAGCACGAACCCTCCGTCATTTTTTACTACCAGTTGCCGTACCGCATAATTATCAAACGCATGATTTCTGCGCCTTGCCCCGGCTGCATTGATCAGGTCCTGGTCAAAAGGTATGAATTTTTTGTTTAGATATGTATTGCCGGCTATATCATACGCGGCATAAATTATGCCGTCATAATTACCATTTTTCTTATCGGCGTAAAAACCGCCAAAATAGACACGGTTATTGACATTATCCACCCTGATATACCCACTGGCGGCAAATTTTGTGTCTAATGGCAGTTCCTTTGCGTCAAATTTAGCTGCGCCGGGTATTAATGCCAGTATCCAAAACTGGTCTGCATTATTTTGCGTCCCTACGGGGGTGAAAACGGATATATACATTACGCCTGCATTACTAACATTCACATCGCCATGCTCCACGGTATTATCCGTTTTAAAAACAGCATGACTGCGTTTCGTAATAGTTAACTTATCATCCAGCCATTTACCATCAAATGCTATTTCTGTGCCTTTATCATTAACGGTATATATAAGTATCGTTTTCTTATCATCGGATACAGTAGATGAAAAATAAGTTTTTGTAGCTCCGAAGATGCCCGTTTTTGTGCTGCCCACCTCCACCGGTTTATTTTTCAGGCGGCCTTTTTCATCAAGTAAAGCAACGTATTGCACTACTTTATTGCTTTCTAAAGCCTGGTACAACACAATGATCTTGTCAGGATAAGAAACAAAACGGGTTTGGTAAATTCTTTGAGGGAAAAAGTCAAGCAGCACTGTTGCCAGTTTATTCATAGAATCGTCATAAGCGTCAAGCAGAGCGCCATCAGTGGTATTGCGGTAAGTATAAAGGAGTCCGCCGGTCATGCCTACTACAGCATAATCATCTGAGCGGTAATCAAATCTGTCATAAGCTGAGTAAGTAACATCCTGTGCCTTCATTGCTCCAGAAAAAAAAATACTCAGTAAACTAACCACAATTAACTTTAAACGATCCATACCTCAAATTTAGCGTAATAAAATGTAAAATTTATTCAGGCAAAAAACGGTCCATCTGATCAGGCGCAGGGGTCATACATTCATTGCGCTTCCCAAACCATTTATACCTGTTCCGGGAAATAATGCCATATACTTTATCACGCAGAAAGCGGGGCACTATAATCCCCACAAATAACAATGACCACAATCCACCTAAGAGTTTAAACACATACAAAGCAGCAGCTGATCTTACAAAATATTTCC
Source organism: Chitinophagales bacterium (assembly GCA_044448445.1). GTDB lineage: Bacteria > Bacteroidota > Bacteroidia > Chitinophagales > Chitinophagaceae > Nemorincola. The sequence continues at coordinate 478 of JBIOGX010000100.1, read as the reverse complement.
CGTTATAATAAAGAATGGCACTTGCCGGAACACTTTCATCCTGTTTTTGTACGTTTTGCAAGGCTTCTCTGCCCGGCCCGGACTGCAATGGCACAAACAGGAATAGCTTCTTTTTGTCGTGCCTGATAATAAATTGCACGCTGCTATTGCATAAATTACATTGGCCATCGAAGAATAAAACCGGCCGGCCTGCAAAGCTTATAACCACATCATATTATTTGAAAAGGGATGTCTTTTTTTGAGTGGTATCTTTTGTTTTTTGCCGCAGTTGGGCGTTTAATATTGAATCAACCTTCACTTTCACCTCTATTTTTATTCTGTGCTCCAGGTCTCTTTTTGCCTGGTCATTCGACTCCGTTACCTGAACTTTCGTAAGGGAATCTATTTTTTTATTTATTTCTTCTTTGGTTAATGGTTGAGGCTGCTCTTTATCACAAGAAGCAAACATCAGTCCCATTAGAATTAATACGTATAATGT
>JBIOGX010000099.1:0-7340 GCA_044448445.1 Chitinophagales bacterium | reverse complement strand
CCAAAGGATAGTTTCTGTATTACGTTTTAAAGGCGCAAAGGTGTTTTGACTTAACACTCAATGCCGAAATTTGATATTTAAATGGTATAAATTGCTAAGGTTTTAATTTTTGTAATTTTATAAAAAATCGGTTATGAAAAAGATTGTATTGCTTTCAATAATCATTTTTGCAGTTGCCTTTTCCGGTTGTAAAAAAGGTATTTCTACAACTGCTACAGGTATCTATAAAGGGGTTGTTTTATTTAACGTTTGCACCCATGCAGCGATACAAACAATAGGCCCTCGTTATTTAGGACAGGATGCCTGGGCATCCAATACTTATCCCGGACCTGTTTATCACCATGTTTTTGCAGTGCAGAATGGCTGCCAGTTTGGAAACCATACACCGGGAGATACGATCAGTTTTATTGTGATAGCTCCCCAGGTACAAAACTGCATGCAGTGTTTGATAGCCGTAGCGGTTCCTGATTCCGTTTATGCTATTCAGGTACTTAATTGAGTGTTTTCTTTTTGCATTGATTTGCTTAAATTTGCTAAAAGCACGAGCATGGAATTATCTTCCCTTGATATAAATAGCAGCTACACATACTCTGATTATTTGAAATGGAATTTCAAAGAGCGTGTTGAATTGATAAAAGGCAAGCTCTTTAAAATGAGCCCTGCCCCTAATCGTATGCACCAGGGACTGTCAGGGTATCTATATTATGAGCTATACAATTACCTGAAGGGTAGTAAATGCAAGGCTTATTCTGCTCCATTTGACGTTCGTCTTCCGGGTAAATCTAAAGAAGACAAGGATATCGTTACTGTATTGCAACCTGACATTTGCGTGATTTGTGATCAGTCAAAACTTGATTACAGGGGATGTATCGGAGCGCCGGATATTGTTGTTGAGATTTTATCTCCCGGTAATAATGCAGTGGAGTTAAAAAATAAGTATGATGTATATGAGCAGGCAGGGGTAACTGAGTATTGGGTTGTTTCCCCCCAGGATAAAACTTTCCTTGTATATACACTGCAAAATGGCAAGTACGTGCCTTCACGCTTAATGGTTGCGGGAGATGTTGTTAATTCTACCGCTCTGGCCGGCTTCTCAATTGATCTCACGGATTTATTTGAAAGCCTGAATTGATCATAGTCTCTAAATTCTCTACTTTTGACTTCATTATGAACTACTGGCTTGTAAAATCAGAACCTTTCAAATACAGTTGGGACCAGCTTGTAAAGGATAAGAAAACCGTTTGGGATGGCGTGCGTAACTATGCAGCCCGCAATAACCTCAAGGCTATGGCCAAGGGAGACCAGGTATTCTTCTACCACAGCAATGAAGGCCTTGCCATAACAGGTATTGCAGAGGTAGTAAAAGAAGCCTACCAGGACCCAACTACTGATGACCCGAATTGGGTAGTGGTGGAATTAAAACCTGTAAAGGCATTGCCCAAACCCGTAACCCTTGCTGACATAAAAGCCGATAAATTTCTTGCTGATATGCAATTGGTAAGGCTTGGCCGTCTATCAGTGAGTGCGGTAACTCCTGCTGAGTATAAAAAAGTATTGAAGATGGGAGGACTTAGTTAATGTGAAAATGGGCAAATGAGGGAATGTGCAAATTTATAGTAGTTTCCCTTTAGGGGTTGGTGGTTTCCATTCCCGCTGCAACTCTTTAGATGTCTTACTGCTTCCGTCATGGCTCCAGCCCGGTGGGCGGAACAAGTAATTGAGCTTGTCTTTTAAAGACTTACTTTTCCTCAGGTCTTTGGCTAATTCCTGCCATTCGTGCGTGACTATGTGTACCGGGTGAAATGGTTTTTCTAATGGTTTGGTGATGCCATAGTGCGGTACCTCATCAGGCATTTCTTCTGTGAATGTGCCAAACAATCTATCCCAAAAAATGAATACCATACCCATGTTCCGGTCTAAGTAGGGGATATTACTGGCATGGTGCACGCGGTGATGCGATGGGGTGACGAATATATATTCTACCCATCGCGGGAGTTTCTTTATAGCCTGTGTATGCACCAATATTCCATATAGCTGGGTAATGGAATACATGAATACAACATCCATCGGCTTGAAGTTCAGAAATACCAGCGGAATAAAATACAGGTACTTATACACCGGCATAAAAACTGATGACCTGAACCCTGTGGATAGGTTGTACTCTGGTGATGAATGGTGGGTAACATGCACTGCCCAAAACAGCCTGACGCTATGATCAACATAATGTTCTACCCAAAAAAGAAAATCCTCCGCAAATAATAATACAGTCCAGTAAATGATAGGATTCCAAATAATCAGTAAATGGTATTGAAATAAATAATTCAATAACGCGAAGGCGATAAACAGCCTTAATAAAAGGTCTATTCCTGCATTAAGTAAATTCAGATATACATTTACACAGGTTTCTTTCCAGCTATAAAATTTTAGGTGTCTGAAATTGCTTAAAATGATTTCCAACGGGATGACCACCGCATAAATGGGAATGGAAAACAGCAGCAATATTTGTTTTTGAAGCTGGTCCATTTCAAAGTCAAAAGTTAAAAATCAAAAGTAAAAAATCTCCTTGCTGAAGGCAAGTGCAAAAGCAAAGGTTATGGTACTCATTTCCACATTTGCATATTGGTCATTTTCACATTAAACAGTCATTATCTCCTTGTCCTTGTCCTTGCAGTGCTGGTCAACGAGCGCTATATGTTTATCAGTAATGTCCTGTATCCGCTTTTCACCGTCCTTGGCTATATCTTCGCTTAGGCCATCTTTTTGCAGTTTTTTTACATGCTCAATACTATCCCTGCGTATGCTGCGTATAGCTACTTTAGCATGTTCTCCTTCGCCTAATACACGTTTCACAAGTTCCTTGCGGCGCTCTTCGGTAAGGGGCGGCAGAAACAGGCGTATAATATTACCATCATTCTGAGGGTTTAACCCAATGTTTGATGCTATGATCGCTTTTTCTATCGGGCCCAGCATATTTTTCTCCCACGGCTGTATGGTAAGGGTACGTGCATCTGCCACCATAACATTCGCTACCTGGTTCAGTGGGGTAGGGTTACCATAGTAAGCAACGTGTATGCCATCTAATATTTGCGGAGTGGCTTTACCGGCGCGTATTTTACTGAGTTCTGTTTCAAGATGCGCGATAGCTTTTTTCATTTGCGCAGATAGATCGTCTATTATGTGTTCTAATGATGCTGTCATACAATTGTATTTTGAAGAGAAAACAAAAGTAAAAAATGTTTAGGAAAGATGTCAAAATAAATCCCGCCAATTTGCCTGTTCTTTTTCATTTTTACTGCGTTGTGAAATCTTTAAATATGCTTGATATTCGCAGTTTTCACGCCTTGTAAAAAAGAAAAATAACTATCCAACTTAGTAGTATTTATTTTGACATCTTTCCTTAGGAACAATAACGCCCCATATAGACTTATTGATATTAGTAATACTTTAAGGATGTTTATTTGGATAGCCCCGGTACTATCGGTAAATTTGCATAAATATATTTTCAGATGGAAACGATGATAAGCACCCCCGTAACATTGACTTCAAGTGCAATAGCTGAAATAAAGAGGCTAATGAGCGAACCCGGGTTTGAACAAGGTACCTATTTACGTTTGGGCGTGAAAGGGGGCGGATGTACCGGTATGACATACATACTGGGTTTTGATAAGAAAGAAGCTGACGACGAAGTGTTTGAAATAGACGGGATCACTATATTGATGAAAAATGCACATGGCCTTTACCTCTATGGTATGGAAGTAGATTATTCTGATGGCCTCAATTCGCGTGGTTTTGTATTTAAAAATCCCAATGCTACTAAAACCTGTGGTTGCGGCAGTTCTTTTGCCGTGTGATCATTATTTGCGATCTACTTAACTACCTTAAATGGAATTTACTCCTTTCACCATAGAAGAGGCTACAGAGATCTGCGAGGATTTTGAAGACCTCAAAGACACCGAATTTACATTAGGCACGTCAGCAATTTACCTTGTGCATGATGTTGTCGTGAGCCCGTTTCATGAAGGGGATAAGAAAGAATTTATTGAAAGTTATTTTTCTGCAAAGGATAGCGCTAGGCCAATGAGTCCTTTTTCAGGCAGCGAATACGATGTAATACTTTTTGCTTCTGACGTTAATGATGAAACAGAACATGTACATATCAGTATTAGAACCTTTGCCGGTCAAAATGGCATCAGGTACAACTTTCCTGTGCATGCCTAATATACTCTATTGATTGAACTTTTCTATATTTTACCCGGAACTGTGATATTAAACAGGTAATCTTTCCCAAATAACTATAGTTATATCATGAGTAAAATGCTTTTGATTTTTGCCTAACTTTGCACTCCATTTTGAAATCCCATGTTTGATAATCTGAGTGAGCGGCTCGAATCCGCATTTAAACAGTTGAAAGGTGAAGGCCGCATCAATGAGATAAATATTGCTGCAACTGTAAAAGAAATCCGCCGTGCCCTGGTGGATGCGGATGTGAATTATAAAATAGCCAAAGAATTTACTGACAGGGTGAAGGAAAAGGCGATGGGTGAGAAGGTGATTACGGCCGTGAGCCCCAGCCAACTTATGGTCAAGATCGTAAAGGACGAACTGGCTGCTTTGATGGGTGGAAGGGAAGAGGAACTAAACCTCACCGGTAAGCCTACGGTAATACTTATAGCAGGTTTGCAGGGTTCGGGTAAGACAACCTTTTCCGGCAAGCTGGCAAATTTTTTAAAGACGAAGAAAGGGCGAAACCCACTACTGGTAGCCGCTGACATATACCGTCCTGCGGCTATGGAACAGCTAAGGGTATTGGGTGAGCAGATAAAGGTACCGGTATATGCAGAAGCTGAAAATAAAGATGCGGTGTCTATTGTGCAAAATGCGATTGCACAGGCAAAGCAAAATGGCAACAATATAGTGATCATAGATACTGCAGGCCGACTTGCGATAGATGAGGTAATGATGCAGGAAGTAGCCAATATTAAGGCAGCAGTGAATCCGCAGGAGATACTATTTGTAGTAGATTCCATGACGGGACAGGATGCGGTAAATACAGCAAAAGCTTTTAACGAACGCCTTGATTTTACAGGCGTGGTGCTTACCAAACTTGATGGCGATACGAGAGGCGGTGCGGCATTGTCTGTGAGGTACACCGTTGACAAGCCCATCAAGTTTGTGAGTATGGGTGAGAAGATGGATGCGCTCGATGTTTTTTACCCGGAACGTATGGCACAGCGTATCCTGGGAATGGGTGACATCACTACGCTGGTGGAGCGTGCCCAAGCCCAGTTTGACGAGGTACAGGCTAAAAAATTAGAAAAAAAGATTCGTACAAATAAATTCGATTTCGAAGATTTTAAAGAGCAGTTGGGCCAGATCAAAAAGATGGGTAATATCAAAGACCTGCTTGCCATGATACCCGGTGTAGGCAAGGCAATAAAGGAAATAGATATTTCAGACGATGCATTCAAAGGCATAGAAGCCATGATCAACTCTATGACCCCTTATGAGCGCAGCAACCCTGCTGTGATTGACGGTAGCCGCCGTAAGCGTATTGCGAAAGGCAGCGGAAAGGATATCAATGAAGTCAATACCTTTATGAAACAGTTTGATCAAATGAAACAGATGATGGGCCAGATGAATAAGATGAAGGGTGGGGGAATGGGCATACCCGGCAGAAGATGATCATTTTGTTTGATCGAAAAATGACAGGCTATTTAAGAATATACTGCTTGTTTAGGGAAGTATTGAGCCTATGCGAAAACATTCTTCTTACCTGAATAGTAGCAATTAAGAATAGAGTCCATCTGCGCCCTGCCTGCTGCAATATCAAGTACTTTATCCCTGAACTTAGGATCTATAAGATGTAAAAACGGCTGATTGACCTTATTGAAGTTTTTGAATGCATCCTTCAGTTTTGCATCCCACTCTGCGTGAAAGTGGAGCAAGTCGTCAGGCATTACCATAGTACGGGTTGTGCCCGGTTCCGGCAGGCACACAAAAGGCTCGGTAACATTAAGGTAGCCATAATCATCAGTGAGTTCTTCACCCGGATGTATATCCCTTACAGCCAGCTCAAAATTATACGCGGTAGTAATGCAATTAGAGTGAAAACTATGATTGATAAACCTTGAATTGTCCCAGCATAAAATAAAATTACCCTGGCCGTCGCGGTAACTATACACATTAAGTTTCTCCTGGAAAACAGGGTCAAGCTTTTTTATTTCATGAGGCGTGAATACCTGGTCGAGCGGGTCGAGTATCCAGGTTATGGTACCTTTTGGGATGAATTTTGTGGCTACTACGCCATAGCCAATTTCAGGGCTAATGAATTTAAGTGCTGTATCAGGATGGATCATAATTGATAATGAAGGTAAATAATATTGGGTTTTTTCAAAAAAAAGTTCCTGTTTTTTTTGAAAAAACCCAATTACTCCATTATTATTTATAATGACAATTTATGTTTGAAGAATTTTAGAGTTAAATATTGCGTTTCTCTTGTTTTTCTATTACTGAAATCAGGGTCGCCTATATTAGCAAAACCATTGTTGCCATTAAAACTTTCATAAGTGAACCCACGGCCTGCAGCAGTTACTTTTTTACCAAATTCCTCCATATCTGCTCTTGAGATATACTCATCCTGGTTAGCCAGGAGATAAAGAACATCGGTCTTTAATTGTTTAAAGCGATTATCATCTTTTACGGGATAACTATAGTACATAACGCAACCTGCTGCATTGCTACCTGCTATTGCAGATGCCGTAAATGCCCAGGTTCCACCCATACCCCAGCCGAGAGTAGCTATTTGCTTACCTGGGCCTATTTTTTGAAGTAAACCGTTTATAATAGCTTCCGCCCTCCTTGGGTCCAGGTTATTCATCATTTTGCCTGCCGCAAATTTTTCTGTGGTTACTTTACCGTCATATAAGTCTATAGCATAAACGGCTACATTACCATCGAATAGTTTTTGCCAGTTTTGAGCTTCTTTTTTGATATTGTCAGTGAGCCCATACCATTCATGGAAAACTATGAGTACTCTATCTGTAGCCCTGTCTGCGGGTATATAAAAAGCATTGGCGTCCGGGCCCCCATAAGTCTGGAATTGGATCATTCCACCCTGATTGGTAGTGCTATTTTGAGCATTTGCCGTATTTAGGCCGAAAAATAATATTGCCGATAAAATAGCGGTAAATAGTTTTTTCATGATCTTATTTTTTTTATTTCAGGAAAGATACAAGTAAAAAATTAAACAACAAAAAAGTAGTGCAAATTTTTATAAAATATAAAGTTTCAGTTAATGAAAATCAAGCAATAAGCATATAATTTCAGTCATTATAATACAT
>JBIOGX010000098.1:0-7406 GCA_044448445.1 Chitinophagales bacterium | reverse complement strand
GGTAAGATAGTAAATAATTTTAAATAAAGAAAAGAGTTTCACTTAAATAGACCTATAATATGACAATATAGTTGGGTAATTTTTAATAGCAATTAATAAATATTATTAATACGAATACATTATCCTATTATGATACTCCGTTACTTTGCTTTTAATCAAAAGATGATGTTACGTAAATCTATTAGCGGTATAGGGCTTATTTTATGGTTGCTGCTCTCTTTTTCCTGCAACAGTTCAAAACATTCCGGGAAATCACAGGCTTCGCTGCCCGGCACCTGGCAAACGCAACCTGTCATAATAGATGGCGATAGTAAGGAGTGGCCTTCACCTTACCCTAATTATGATTCCAAAGCTATGGTAGCATATTCCACTTCAAATGATAGACAAAACCTGTATATAACTATGGAAACCGGCGATGAGATGACGCAAATGAAAATACTAAAACAAGGGATGACCATAATGATAGATACTAATGGAAGAAAGGATCCGCAGTTTAAGATCAATTACCCGATGCAAAATGATAATGACCCTCTTGAGATGGCAAAAGAGGACAATGTACCGCACAAAGAAAATAAGCCCTATACAACCCATAATTGGGATAAAAAGATCAGTAAAAGCGCAGGTGAAGCAAACCAGTATTCGCTGGAAGGGTTTAATCTTTGTAATGGCGGATATTTGATATCACAAACTACAGCGTGTGGCATAAAAATGAAGTTGGGTATTGATGAATATAAAGAACTGATCGTGGAAATAATGATCCCCTTCAAAGCGATCTATAATAAAAATGTGATCACTGCAGCCGATGCCGGCCATCCGATCAGCGTATGTTTTGCAGTAAAGGGTTTTAAAGCTCCCTCAACAAAAAGTACAGATAACACCAATACCGGTAGTAATACCAATATGGGTGGAGTAGGCATGAACAGCGGTATGGGCGGTCGTGGCGGCGGCGGACATGGCGGAGGGCGTGGCGGAGGGCATAGTTCAACAGAAAATCCGAAGCAGCATTTATATGAAAGCACTAAAACATGGAAGCATTTCGGGCTTGCCTATCAACCCTGATAAAATGTTATTACGACCAACCCAACCACTTTTTATATAAACAGCGTCTATTTATATAGTTTGCATTTTTATGGTAAACCCTTGTGGCCTGCCCCTATAAAAATTGTTTCCAGATTGCACCTTATTACTACCAGCCAACTAAACCGATAATAGCAGGCTGATCCGGAATATCGGATCAGCCTGTTTTAGTATTGTGTCAGTGCATGAAAGTTATCTTGCAGACCTTCCTTCGCTCTGTGAGCTACGGGGGGTGAAAAAGGGGCAGAGGTATTTAATACTTTGATGTTGCCTAGTGCATACGCTCAGGGGATTCCCCGGTTACACTGCGGAATGACGGCCTTGATCTTTTTTTATTTTGCCAACGTTCCTAAAAGAACCTGGGGCATAGGGTCTTTTTTACAATCCCCGACCGGTCGCCGGTATTGCCGGATATGAAGAGTGTTACTTCGGCGCCTCCCTGCATATAACTTGCCGGTTTAAGGGTTGACACATTCACATCATAGCTAAAGCCAAAGGCCATGTTTTTGTATTTTATTTTCACAACAGGTATTATCGCATCGTTATAACGGTAAAAAACACCACCGGAGAAAGTGTATAGTGTTTTTATGGCGGTTTGATTCTCTGTCCAGTTGACAAGGCAGCCTATCATCAATTCATTGTATGTATTCTGGATGGCATAGTTGGAATGGATGAGGACAGTGACAGCGTCAGTAACGTAGCGGCTTATGGCGGCGTTCACATTCCATCTCATGTTTTGGGTAATGCCGGGAGTCTGGTAGTAAGAAAATTCGGGTTGAGTGAAATGATAGCCTGAAAAACCAAGCACGTAAGTAACCTTTTTATTTTCGCCGGAGCTTGTGTTGAAATTCAGACCCGCGCCGATGTCCCAAAAAGACAATTTTGTGTTAGAAAAATTTTCCATTGTCGGGTTGGTGGAATTAAAGTGGCCATTTTGATATTGATTATTGAAGGTGGCTTTCGCAGGATCAAAACTGTATTGCAGGTAACCCCCTGTGAAACCGGCGGATAAAAAAGTGTTATGATCCTCGTTGATACATTTGTTGTAGTTGACGGCAGGATAAATACCGGTTATTCTCTGATCAATGCTGCCTGCTTTATCGGAATAGCCGAGGACCCCAAAGCTGAAATAGTCATTTGAAGCCTGGCTGACAGATACGCGGTATTCACCGCTCACGAGTGCGGTTTGATATGGGTGGCTGATAGTACTCCATTGAGAGCGGAAGTAGGCGCCAAGTTTGTAATCATTCTCAAATACGCCGGTGAGCGCGGGATTGCGGAGTATAGATGTTTCATAAAACTGCGAGAAATGTATATCGGCCTGAGCAAATCCGCTAAACGGGGCAATAATCATTAAAGAGAGTAATAAACAATACTTTGCTATACTCCTTTTGCTTTCAGTTTTCAGATTGCCGTTAAAATTTTTCATACGCATAGTATTTAGGGCATGTCAGTAAATAACTTGTTCATATTGACTTGTTCTTTTCCATTTTTTCTACGTTGCAAAACCTTTAAATATTTCAATATTCGCAGCTTTTTCGCCTTGAAAAAAAGAAAAATAACTGCGCCACTATTGAACAACTTATTTCCTGACAAGCCCTTAGGAACAATTACAAAATAACTGCCACCATCTTATATCACTCAGATATTAAAAGTACTCTCAACATCCTTTTTGGCTAAAGCCTTATGTTATTTCTATTATCCCCGAACTAAAGTTTGGGGCTACTATTTTAAAAAAACTTCACTTAGCCTATATTTTATCAACGTTCCTTACCTGATAATAGTTACATCTCCTTTAATAAATAGTGGTTGCCCGGTTTCGCATATAGCATCAACAATATAAACATACACATCCGGCCTGGGAGTGGCGCCTCCATAAGACCCATCCCACGCATTTGATGCATCATTAATCCGAATGTTATCTCTTTCAAAAAGTAATTGCCCCCACCGGTTATAAATACGGAATGATTTTATCATGCTTACACCCGTACCGCGCGGATAAAAGACGTCATTTTCCCCATCACCATTAGGCGTAAAAGAATTAGGTATGAATACCTGGTTGTTATCGCAATAGAGGTGAATGGTAACGGAATCGGAAGAGCGGCATCCGAAATCAGTGGTGACAGTTACTACGTAGGTAGTAGTTACAGACATGCTTGCTACCGGGTTTGCACAGGTATCACAACTTAATGTATGATCGTTTGACCAACTGTAAGTATAAATATTATAACCTGTAGCATTTAATTGTGCTGTTGATCCGGCTACCAATGTCTGGTCAGGGCCTGCATCAACGGTAGGTAGCGGGTGTACAATAACCGTTACATAATTTGTATCGGGAATGCAACTACCCAATTGAGCGATCACCGTATAAGTGATAGTTACATCAGGAGTTGCTAATGGGTCAGCGACATGAGGGTCGCTGAGCCATGAGGCGGGTATCCAGGTATATTGTGTTGCACCGGAATCTAACAATTTAAAAGGAATGCCGCTGCATACTTCACCTCCGGGGCCGGCAGCGCTGATGGTTTTAGTTTTCAGAAATACAGTCACCGTGTCTGTATTTTTACAACCATGAATATCTGTTCCGGAAACTGTGTAGGTAGTAACCACGGAAGGTGAAGCCAAAGTAGGATTGCAATTGATACAGCTAACTGAATAGGACGGCGCCCAAGTGTATGACACCCCGCCAGTAGCAGTCAAAGTAGCCGCATCGCCAACACAAACTGTTGTATCAGGGCCTGCATCAATGACAGGCAGCGGGTTTACGGTAACATCTTTGATCATATTGGCAGTACAGCCCCATGCATCTGTAGCCTGCAAGGTAACCGAATATGTACCAAAAGAAGTGAACAAATAAGAAGGGGTCTTTAATGTGCTTGTATGTCCGTCATAAGTCCAGTACCAACTGTTTACCGTGGACCAATAACTGAAGGAAGTATCTGTAAAAGTAACTGAATCGCCAATACATACAGGAGATGTGGTAAATCCGGCCCTAACTATGTCAACCTTAATCGTATCAAGCCCCTGGCTTGAGTTTTGGCAACCCGTATTATCGCTTAATATGAGCCTGGGCACATAAGCTCCCGGCAATGTATAAATATGTGTAGCAGTGGAAACTGTGGATGCAGGGCTGGTAGAGCCATCGGCAAAATCCCAGATAATGCTCGGCACATTAGAGAGGGTAGCGCTGAAGTAAACGGTTAGGGGCGCACATCCTTGTAATGGCGTATAAGATAAAGCTCCCGCATACCCAAATATCTTCGCGTGTTTTATTGCAGTGTCCTTACAACCATAAACATCAGTGGCAATGAGCATAACCTGGTAATAACCCGTATCAATATAAAGATTACTCGGTGATATGGCCACAGATGAATTACCGTTACCAAAAGTCCAGTTGTAATTTACCGCGCCGGTACTGGTGTTGGTGAAATTTACCAGCAGCGGGGGGCAAATAGAAAATGTATCGCTCATGGTAAAGGAGGCATGGGGCTTGCTGACCGATATATAATTGACATATTTAGCGGTATCCGTGCATCCGTTAGTATCAATGACAACAAGCGTAATGGTATAGGCGCCTGCTGATGTATATACATGGGCAGGCGAGAAAGCTGCAGAGGTATCGCCATCGCCAAAGAACCACAAAGAACTGAGGATACCTGTTGAGAGATTGGTAAAATTGACAATGGCGCCGCCGCACGGGTGGGTGGTGTTAGCATAAAACGAAGCATGAGCTTTATATACGTGTATGAGAGATGGCTTCATCAGCGTATCCTTACAACCTATGTTATCGGTAACAATTTCCTGGACACTGTAAGCGCCGACAGCAGTATAGGTATGTGAAGTTGTGGGAATGCCTATTGAAGCAGTAGCGCCATCTCCGAAAGTCCATTTGAAATTTGTAAGAGTAGTTCCCGTAACGTCAGTACTATGATCTGTGAAGTTGACGGTAAGCGGCGCGCAGCCTGAGGGAGGCACTGCAATGAAACTGTCAACAGGCTTTGCAACTATTATATAATTAGTACGTGTTACTGTATCCTGGCAACCACGGCTGTCTGCAATGATCAATCTTATTGTAAACCACCCCGTGACGTGAAAAGTATCTGTAAAATTAGCTGTTGTATCTTCTGCAAAAACGCCGTTTACATACCATGTATAGTGGATTGCTGTGCCACCTGTTACCGTTGGCGTGAAATGGACGACCCCATCGCGGCAGATGTCTGTATCATCAGCAACAAAATGCGGCAAAGGCCGTATAAGATTGATAATTAAAGTTGCTGTATCACGGCAACCGCTTGTCGCATTATAAGTAGTGAGTTTCACGGTATAGGTAGAAAGGGAAGGGTAATTATGGGTAGGATTCCAGGCAGTAGAGGTAGTACCATCGCCAAACATCCAGAGCCAGGTAGTAGCCCCCAGGGAACCATTGGTAAAAGATACCTGCGTAGGAGGGATACATGCATAACTATAGGTAAACAAAGCAGAGGGAGAGTCAACGGTAATGTAATTCGTTAATACATAAGGGGCGCTGGGGCAGCCATTGTAATAAGCGGTAAGTGTTGCAGAGAATACACCAGGCAATATATAACTATGTGTAGTAGTGTCGGTAGAATCGATCTGGGATGAACCATCTCCGAAATCCCATACATATACGGTAACAGGCCCGGTATGCGTAGCGGCAAACAGCACCGATGAGCCTGCACAAACATGCGTGGGTATTGCGGTAAAGGTTATTACAGGCGGTGTGCCTACATATACTTTAGTGGTGTCTGAAATGATACATCCGTTAGCGGTAACAACATTAACTATCACGGTATATACGCCGGCTGCGATATAAGTATGCGAGGGTGCAGGGCTTGAAGATGGCGGAGACCCGTCCCCGAAATTCCAGGAATAAGATCCTATACTGTATGGATAAGAATGAGGTGACAAAGAGGGTGTAGGCTGCGTGGTGAGCGCGACTACACTAAAGGGTACGGTAAGGGGCACACAGCCGCTTGAAGGAGAGTCAATGATTTTGAGCATAAGGTTGTAGATAGTGTCTATCTGCATTATAGTATCCCGGCAACCAGTAGCTCCAACGGTGATCATTTTTATTGTATCCACACCATTATTGGCATAAGTGTGGGAAGAAGTGGCGCCGGTTCCGCTGCTGCCATCGCCATACAGCCATGTTACAGCGGAACCCGAAGGTACCGTGCCTGTAAAATTTAATGTTACCGGCGCAGGGCATGCTTGTGCAGGGGCTATGGTAAAGCTTGTTGCCGGGCCGGGCAGTATAGTTATGGGGTGTATGATGGTATCATAACAATATCCATTAAACACAATAAGCCTGACATTGTAAGTACCGGGAGCAGTGAAAATATGTGTCGCGCTATCCGTAGTGGCAGTTCCGCCATCTCCGAAATTCCATGCGCTGGATGAATGTGGCCCGCTGGTATTGTAAAAAGAAACTGAAGAATAAACACAGGCTGTTGCCGGAGCTGTAAAAGCTGCAGTAAGCTGGCCTACCGTTATATAGTTTGGGCGGGTAAGGGTATCAATGCAACCATTGCCGTCAGTTACAATAAGCATTACGGTATAGCTGCCTAATGCAAGATAATTATGTGTTGGGCTTGCGAGGGTTGATGATCCACCATCTCCGAATAACCAATGATAACTCAGTGGGGCGGTACCAGTCGTTCCATTACCAAATGTTACAAAGGCCGGCGTTCCGCATACATAAGTGTTAGGGGAAGTGAAAAAGACCGATGCAGGTGTAAAAACGTGGATATAGGCAGTCCTTGTGAGTGAGTTCACACAGCCCTGGGCATTAGTGACAGACAAAGTGATATTATAATAACCGGGACTTGCGAAAGCATGCGATGGCGTGGCTGCCGTACTCCCATACCCATCACCGAAATTCCAGGAATAGGTAAGTGGCCCCGGTACGCCGCCAACACTGGTGCTGGTAAATATTGCCGGGGTTCCAGGGCATACAGAAGTATTATTTGCCGTGAAATTTACCGTAGGCATCGGGTAAACGGTAATGATCATGGTATGCGTACTGGTTGAAGATCCGTTATATGCGGTGAGCGTTACCGTATAGGTTCCGGGTGTCAGGTAAGTTGTGGAAGGATTGGTCGTGGTTGAGTGAATGGTATTACCAAGGTCCCAATAATAACTGGTTGCTCCTGTTGAAGTGTTGGTAAAATGCACTACTAACGGTGCGCAACCTGCTGAATAATCTGCTGTAAAGTTTGCACTTTGCCCTCTTGCAGCATGAACTGAAAGAAAGATCATGCACATTAAAAAAATAATGCGGGAAAAAAGTTTCATAGGTGTATATATTT
>JBIOGX010000097.1:0-7534 GCA_044448445.1 Chitinophagales bacterium | reverse complement strand
ATCCATAGCCGCTTTTTATCTCTATTGCCCCTGTTCCCTGGGCTATTACTTTGTGTAAACGTGCAAGGCTTTGGTCATACAGTTCCTCCTCGCTCATTTCGTTCAGCCTGCGTGCAGAATTGAGAATCCCACCGCCCCGCCTTGCTATTTCCTCATAGCTTAACCCTTTGATGCGATCCACGAATTCCCCATCCCTCGGTGCGGCAAAAACAAGATGTGTATGGCTGTCGCACCAGGCAGGCAGCACCATTTTACCGGTAGCGTCTATCGTTTCGTCTGCATGTGTTTCCGGCATTGTTGCCATCTCGCCATAACCTTGTATCAACCCATCTTCCGCCAGCAGCCAGGCATTGTCAATACAAGGCAGCGTAGCCATATTTTTGCCGTAAATTCTTTTCCTCGCACCGGATGGGCTTTCCACCTGGCAGAGTTGCTTAATATTCGTGATGAGGAGTCGCATGGGGGTTTCAAAAGTAGTAAATTAGTTTAATTGCCTGTACTGCTTGTCGTCAGTCGGGTTAATTGGGGTATTAGCCAGCCACTTCTTCTTTATCTTTTAATAACAATTCTCCTTTTATCAGCCAGGCCACGCCATAAGAAAAATTTGCCACCCATTCTAACCAGAATGTTGGATGGAACCCGTTGATACCTTTATTCAATCCCGGAATATAATTTTCAAGAGCTATCAGTAATATGGCAACAAGGATCATTATACCACATACTTGATAAACCCTGTTCCTTTTGATCTTTTGTTTTGTCTTATTACCCGAACTTTTGGTGAAGAGAAACAGGGACATGTAAGACAATGTCAGGTAAAATAATGCGGCAGAAATGTAATGGGCATGTATCCTTAGCGGAACATCACTTAAACTTCTAATAACGCACCCGGCATCTTCATTTTTCGATGTCGGGAATAAGGCGATACACAGAACAAATATCCCTGCAAGAAAACTCACTATGTTGTCTTTTAAGTCATACCCTTTGTATGAGATCAGGAATATACCGGTAGAAATAAGAAACCCTACAAAAACGTCGCCCATAACAGTAAAGTAGTAATGGCTGATAGAAGCTTCAATGTGCGTGCACCCTCCTATCGTAAATGTCCCAATAATCAGTATTGCCGGTAAGGATATAGCCAGGAAGCCAATAGCTTTCCTGAGCGTCATATAGGATATGAGCAAGGGGTTGGTATTATTGTTTTGGTTGTCCATATAGTTTGTTTTTTTGTAAGTTATAAAGTAATTGCGAAATGTATAAATTTGTTGCTATGAAAAATCCAATTTTGAAACCGGAGGACGAAATTTTAGATAAAATAGGAAAAAAATCAGGCAACCGTAAAATACTTGCAGCTAAATTAGCTACCGAATCTAAGCTTGTACAGAAAGTATCCATGCAAGTATTAGCTGGATTTGAAAAATTAGAAGACGAACTCCATGAGTAAATAACAAGCCCATTTCCACATTAATTGAGTCATTGAACCATTGAGTTATTGAGCAATTCAATTCTTACCTTTGCAATATGCAAAATCAGTTAAAAGAACTTATCCCGCAGGATTTTACAGATAACGCGCGGGTATGGATATACCAGAGCAGCCGTGCGTTTATTGAAAAAGAAGAACGTGAGATAAATGAACAGCTATAC
Source organism: Chitinophagales bacterium (assembly GCA_044448445.1). Lineage (GTDB taxonomy): Bacteria > Bacteroidota > Bacteroidia > Chitinophagales > Chitinophagaceae > Nemorincola. Next base: position 5,893 of record JBIOGX010000097.1, on the reverse strand, counting down.
CAGTTTTATACTCAATGGCAGTCCCACAGTGAGCCTGTGAAGGGATGGGCTAAGTTGCTGTTCAAACAATTCATAGTGATGATTGCTGATGAAACGGAAGTAATGATTGGCGGATGCAGTACCGACAGCGCTGTGCGGGTAGTAAAAAGTATAGAGCGCCAATATGACGTCAATTTCTTCGACCGGATGATGATCACTTTCCTTGTAAAGAACAAGGCTGAAATGCTGCCCTTTAACCAGGTACAATATGCAATAGACCGGGGATACATTGACAAAGACACCCTGATATTCAATAATATAGCCACTACTAAAAAAGAACTGCTTGAAACATGGCTGGCGCCATTGAGCGAGAGTTGGCTGGCGGGCAGGGTTAAATTACTCAACCTGCCTACCGGCAGGCAGGTAGCTCAATAGCTCAATGACTCAATAACTCAATAGCTCAATAACTCAATAGCTCAATAACTCAATAGCTCAATTAATGTCGCGGGTGTTGAGGCTACAAATAAATATCCCCGGAACATCTAATGGTCCGGGGATATTTATGTAAAAGAAGTCTTACTATCTTCCTTTAAAGTCAAGGGGCACAAAAACCTTTATACTCACATTTCGGCCCATATTATATACATAATTTACCGGGCGACCGGCTACTTCGTTAACGATATACCTGTAACGGCTCATGTAATCTATATAGGATACATCAGCAATATTATCCACATTCAGGTAAATAGAACATACTTTCTTACCATGCCCCATAATATCTGTACCAATTGCCGCATTGAGCAATAAATATGCCGGAGCAGGATCCATCTTGCCAAGTCCATAATATACGCTGCTGATCTGGTATGGGCGGGATTGTTCAAAAGTATAATTCATACCGAAACGGATATAGCTATTATGAAACCTGCGATTGATCTTTTTGAACATATAAGTAAATTCCGAACGTAAATGGGCAGGCGGGGTAAAAGGGATAACATTGAGGCTATCCGGCACATTTGACAATCTTGCATCAACAATACTGTATCCTGTGTACCAGTCAAACCAGGGCCATCTTGCAGGATGGACATCCACCATAGCTTCTCCACCCCTTAGCACTGCATCTGTTTGTGTATAGAGGAATACCGGCGCGTTCTCAAAACCTGGTGTACTGCTGTTGAAAGAATCAGGTATTTGTTTAGCATAGATAAAGTTGCTGATGCTGTTGTAAAACACGCTTACCTCAGCATTCACATCTCTTGACCTGAAACCCGGCGTAATATCCACTTCCATGCTTTGTTCGGGCTTTAGATTGGGCTGGCCGATCTCGTAAACCACGGTACCGTCATGTATCCCATTAGAGCCTGTTTCGGCTACATTGGGCGCACGGAAACCCCTGGCTACATTTCCTTTGATATAAACATTCTCTGAGGGATGGTAAGTAGCGCCGGCGCTTGCTGACATGCCATTAAAATTAGAAGTATAACCAATGAAGCGGTGTATAGCATTAGGATTGCCTGCGGATAGCTCATTACCGTTAGAATCAATATAATTATCATGGCCTGTAAAGCTGCGTGAGTCATACCTTACACCCGCACTGAAATCAAACCGCTCAATCCAATAATTTGCTATTGCAAATCCACCAATGTCAAACAGGTTGTATTCAGGTATGAGCAACAGGGCGCCTTTGTTCTGAGAGTTCTGGTACATACCGTTTGCCCCAACCGTGAAATTAAACCGATTCCAGGTAGGAGAAATATAACGAAGGTCATAATTGTAAGTATTCATCAGGTACCAGATGTTCGATGTGTTGGCAATGGTAATATCATTGTTTTCCTGCCTGCTGTTATTCTGCCATGCAAAGGCGCCGGTAATCCTTCCCCCACCTACCCTTATACTGTTATCCCAAACAAGTTTTTGATGTTTTACAAGCTGGTTAATAACAAAGGGAGTATATGACCTCAGTTCCTGGTTAGTAGCAGGCAGTGAAATTGCGTTACCATTTCCATCCAGCGCTTGTTTCACAAAGTTGCCGGCGGAATCTTTTGCGCCATCGGCTATGCCTGTCCTCAGTTCAAAATAGCTGAAGTGAAGCTGTGTAAAGCCCCAACGCCTGTGCATACCAATGGTTTCATCTGTATTAAAATTGCTGAACTGGGTATTAAATACATACCCATCGGTTGCATTTTGGTAAGCATGTGCCATAGTATTATCCACGCGTGCACTGAACATTACTCCGCCACGCAAACTGCCTGCAAGATGGGCTACATTATTGACGAGGCCGTTATTGGTCTGGTAACCAAAATTCACATCACCCTTAATGCTCCCTTCAGGCAATGTTTTTTCAGGAAGAAAATTAATAACGCCGGACAGTGCATCTGAACCATAAACCAATGAGGCAGGTCCTTTAAGTATCTCTATCCTGTCAACAGCGTTAGGGTCAACTTCTATCCCAAATTCATCGCCCCACTGCTGGCCTTCCTGGCGCACCCCATCGTTAACGACAACCACACGATTGTACCCTAACCCACGGATGACAGGCTTGGATATGCTTTGTCCATCTGTGATCCCGGAAACGCCGGGCACTTTAGAGATAGCATCTATAATATTTGTAGAAGCATTTTGTTTTAAATAACTGTTCGGCACCTCTGTTACGGGCTGCGATGTATTTTGCGATTTCGCCGCAGAGGCGGTACCGGTGACTACTACTTCCTGTTCCTCAACGAAGGATACCGCCATTCTGAAATCATGCAATGTCGTTCCTGCAATCCTTACAGTTTGCGCTTTTGCCTGGTAGCCAAGCGCATATACAGACACTACATAAGTGCCCTGCGGTAAACTTTTCAGTGAAAAAATACCATCAGAATCACACACTGTACCGATCCTGAGGTCTTCAATATAAATGTTTGCATAAGGTACCGATGTGTTATGGATATTATCATAGACGTGGCCGGTCAGTTCATTTTGGGCAAATGCTTTAAAGGAAAAAAAGCAAAGAAAAAATATGAGTAAGCGTATATGCTTTGTGTTCATAATTAAGTATGTTTAATAAAAATGAAAAATGGATCATGCGTAAAGATGATCGTGAGAATAAGTATCAGGCAATGATATACCTGGGGGGCGGCTTTATGACACCAGAGTATTCCCGGGAGGAATATTCAACACATCCTGAAATGGAATAATGGCCGGTGGGCCTATTGATAACCCGCATAACATAGGGAGTTACAAGTATTTTACTATCAGGAACCGGATTATGATGTTTTGAAATGTGCCGGACATTATCAGAAGCATATTGGTCATTTTGCGAGAAGTTACCAATAATAGTGTTTACTATGCGCTCTTCCTGCTGATCATGAAATACCCATACGCATGCGGAATCATTAAGAATAATATAGCTGCTGACGTCATACAACATTCCATGGACCCATACCTCATCGTTTTCAGCGCGGTGGCTGAAATCTTTCAAAGGTAATTTTATCAGTTGCAATTCCTCTTTAGCAGCAATATTCCTGTGGGCCGTTACTTCACAGCGAAACTGTTCCACATCAAAGAAAAAAGACCACATCGCACCCATACCAATGGATAGCATCAGTAATATGGTAATAATGCGGTGTAATGGCTTCTTCAATCTATGGAAGTATTTAGCGCTTAAAGATATAAAGCATTATTGGAATTTGGAATGATTATGGGGAAGTGGGTCATTAAATTATCCCTAAACATCTTTATCAACCGGAATTATAGCTCGCCAAGCCCAATTTCCTGGTGAAGCGATGGTATCTCAATATCCCGGAATCCTTTTTTCAATAGGCGGTTTCGGAAATCCAACTGCACCTCATATTCTCCATGCACGAGGAACAATTTACGCACCTGCCTCACATCCTGGCAGGCGAGCCACTGGGAGAGGTCTTCATAGTCGCCATGGGCGCTCAGGCTCGCGATAACACCAACTTCAGCGATCACATCATGGGGTTCACCGTATATGGTGACATGCTTTTCGCCATTTCTTAATTTGCCACCCAAAGAATACGGCTCACAATACCCAACGATCAGTATGGTATTCCTGGCATTATCAATATTGTGCGCTATATGGTGTTTCACCCTACCCGCCTCAGCCATACCTGATGCAGATATAATGACGCAGGGTTCTTTAAGTGAATTCAACTGAATGGACTCATCAGAGGTCTTTGTATAAATCAACCCTGGGAATGAGAACACATCATTGTCTTTTTTAAGTAAATCCTGAACTTCCTTATTAAAACATTCCGGGTGGTGTTTTACTACCTCGGTAGCCTCTATTGATAAAGGGCTATCCACATAATAATTGAGTTTAGGCAAGCGGTGTTCCGTATCCAGCCTGTTGAGGAGATACAATATCTCCTGTGTGCGTCCCACGCTGAACGCCGGGATGACGAGGTTCCCTTTCTTTTTTTCGCAGGTATCCGTTATGAATTTTAAGAGTTTATCAGCAGCAGGGGTCATAAGGTCATGAAGCTTATTACCGTAGGTGGACTCCATAATAATATAATCTGCCTGCGGAAAAACTTCAGGAGATTTAAGAAGCATGTCGTTATACCTGCCCACATCGCCGCTGAATGTCAGCCTCACTTCTTTACCATGTTCCTTTATTTTCAGATTAATGGCCGCACTGCCCAAAATATGCCCGCAGTCGGAATACAGCAACTCTATATCCTCATCAATTTTTGTCGGAACGCCATAAGGGACAGCATGGAATAGGGGGAAAACATTCATTGCATCGGCCTGGTTGTATAAGGCTTCTACTAAAGGCCTGCCCTGTTTTTCATGTATCTTGTTAATATGCTGCACATCACTTTCCTGGATGTGCGCAGAATCGAGCAACATAATTTTGGCCAGTTCAATTGTCTGCGGTGTACAGTAAATAGGGCCGCTATAGCCATCTTTAACTAATTTCGGTAATAACCCCACATGGTCTATATGTGCATGGGAAATGATTACATAAGTAAGCTCGCGCGGCTCAAAACCCCAGTGGCTGTTCAGTTCCAGTGTTTCTTTTCCCAGTCCCTGGAACATACCACAATCTAATAATACTTTTTTATCGGGGTTAATGTGCACTAAATGTTTTGAGCCTGTTACCGTTCTCGCAGCGCCATGAAAGGTTATCTTCATTTGTATTAGTATATCCGGGACTGTCCCGGGCTAAAAGTAAGCAATAGTCAGGAATTAAGTATTCAGGGAGATTACCAAACCTAATTGAGGCATGATTTTTAGCCGCTCTGTATGTATAAAAAAATATTCTCCCGGCATGAGCAAGGGGCATAAAAATCATAGCGTATTTATAACTTCTACACGGCATTATGTACTTTTGACTTTTTAATTAACAATATGATCTGCATTAGCATTGTCATTATTACCTTAAACGAAGAAAGAAACCTGGCAAGATGCCTTGATTCGGTAAAAGATGTTGCTGATGAAATAATCATTGTGGATAGCTATTCTACAGATAACACAACAGCTATAGCCCGCAATTATAATGCAAAGATCATAGAGCATGCGTTCATGGGTTACGGGGAGCAAAAGAATTTCGCGGACAGCCAGGCGGCGCATGACTGGATCTTATCGCTTGATGCGGACGAAGCGCTGTCACCTGAATTGCAAAAGAGCATACTGGAAATAAAAAAAGACCCGCGATATGATGTTTATCAAATGCCGCGCCTTACCAATTATTGCGGGCGATGGATAAAGCACTGCGGCTGGTACCCTGATAAAAAACTCCGGCTGTTCAATCGTACTACAGGCGCCTGGAAGGGGGGCAAAATACATGAATATTGGGCATTGCACGATACCAAACAAAATGCCGGCGCTTTACAGGGAAATCTACTGCAATACAGCTATTACTCTATATCCGACCATATAAAAGTTATTGATAAGTTCACAGAAATAT
>JBIOGX010000096.1:0-7619 GCA_044448445.1 Chitinophagales bacterium | reverse complement strand
TTTTTCATTGATTTTTTTTGAAATGATAAATTAGAACGAATACTGCGCACCTGCCAGCAGGTTTGCATGTAAGGACATTTGCGGCCCGTTAAGACTTTCGTAAACAGGCATTCCATACTCAAACAGGAAATGAAGCCTGTTCAATTTCTTAATAGAAAAATTCAGGCCTGCATACATATTAGCACGTTGCCCGCCATAGTTACGGCTATCTGCTGTTGGGTCGTTATACATGAGTGTGGCTATATTTTTATCATAACCCTTTATTTTACCTGTTGCCACACCTTCTGCACGTAATGATGCACTCATAAAAGGCAAGAACCGGTAACTGGCCCAGGCAGTAGCGTTATAGATATTGCCGGGCCTGTATCCCTGGTGATTCATTCCTAAGTTAATATCAGCGCCAGCCTGTGCGCCCCATGACCAATGCCCATTGGTATTTATATATGTAACCGAAGGCAGCAATCCGAATGTTCCGGTACCGGTTTGCATGGAATAGGGCAGTCTGTTGACCGTGCTGAACATGGTTGGCCCTGAAAGAGTTGTTGATCCGGTTGGCAGGTTTAGGCCTACTGTCGTGATAATGCGGTTGTTGTTTTTATTCAACAGGCTGTATAGCGCATATATTTTGGTATCCGCAAAACCTGAGGACTTTGAAACCATATTATCGTTCATTGATCCCCCCTGCATCCCGGGCATTTGTGATAAAATAATCGGGGATACGATCATGTGCATGTTATTAGAGGCGTATCCAGCCATGCCCATAAGTGTAAGCCTGTCTGAAACGCCATACATCATCATTGCCATGTGCATTTGCATGCTCATTTTGTCGGGAGCCATCACATAGTATTTGTTAATAACATCGTTCCCGATTTTTGATGTTCCTATCCGGCTGCCTTTCATCATCATATCCATGTAGGTATAGGATACCATCCATTGCCCTTTGCCATGAACATGGGCTGTCATAATACCCAATGGGGTCTGGTCGCTGCCTCCACAACTGCAGTTGCCTGAGCAGGTCATTGATCCGCTTGTATCTGTTGTTGCCGTCATTTGGGCATAGCTGCATACTGTCATACAGCAGCAGATAAACAGCAGTAAATATTTTAAGTGTTTCATGTTTAAATGTTTTAAGGTAAGCGCACACACAAAAGCATAAGCTCTTAGCGCTAATAAAATCATACCGGCGAAAGCCAGCATACTCAATAATTAAAACAATTAAACAGTAGGCGGGTGAAAAACAGAATGGTAAAAAGCAGAAGTGCGGAGGTCGTTATAACTAAAGTAACGTACCGGAAGTGACTTTATAAAATAGGGCTTTATCCCAACGTCTGTATGCCCGCAAAATAAGTTTACTACTTGTTCGCTCTTTTGGTTGCGGGGAGATGGCGCCTGTTCTTTTCCTTCATTGGCAAGTTTCTTTTTGAGGCAGCACTTACCATCGCAGTGCATTTGGGGTTTGTTCCTGTTCTCGCAGAGGTTTTTTGCGATATAGTCTTTATTGGCATAATACTCTGCTATGATCACAACCTGGCTAAAGGTTTGAAACAGGATACCGAGGAAGGCTAATATGGCAAAAAACTTTTTCAAAAACTGAAAATAGACGCCTTTTATTATAAGGCAAAGGTAAGGGATATTATACTATGTGCATTAGATTTATAGTCATAAAAAAGAGTGATTTTCGTCAGATTTTAAAATGAAAAAGGTATTCAGCTCTGAAAAATTGATTAATTTCGGTATTAATGAAGGTTTTAGGTCCTACAAATTTTCTTATGTACAAAAAAAAGCTGCAATGCAGGCCTGTACAAGATTTGACAACTTTTAAAAAGTTGTCAAATCTACCCCATGAAAATGGCAATATATGGTCACTTTTTTCGCCCTTAGTGTCTGTAACGTTTGTCTTAGCCGTTATATTTATTATTATCGGGGGCTGCAAAAAACCCGGTAATAATTCTGTTACCGGTGGGGGTAAGGGTGGGAATGTAGTGATCAGGGTCACTCCTGTGATTTACAGTTATTATGTGGATACATGCACTGTTTACATTAAGTATGGCACACACGATGCCCCGGTCAATGGTGTTTATGATGACTCTGCAGTTTGTGTATTAATAGATACCATACCTGTTGCCACGTTTCCCGGCCTTACTGTTGGGATCTATTATTTGTATGGCATCGGGTATCACTCTACGGGAGGGCACCCTCCGAATGTAAAAGGCAGCCAGATATGCACTATTGAGAGAGAAGATACAACACATCTTAGCCTGCCTACCTTTCCTTACTTACCATGAGTAGTTTTATTTTGTTATCGTTCCTTAGGCGCTTAGCGCCTAAGGACACTATGGTATTTTTAGAAATAATAGCCCCGAACTTTAGTTCGGGGGGAATGTAGAAATAATACATGGCTTTAGCCGAAATAATGTTGAGTGTGATTTTAAAGTCCAAATGGTATTACTTCCATAACTTAAAGTTATAAAAATATATAGTACAAAACAAAGGATATGATATTAAGGCAATATACTGCTAAACAATTTGGTGCAAGTCCACCAACTTTTTACTTTTGAGTATCTGAATAGAATTTGGCAACAACATCCATATTAGAATCCCCGATAGAATTTCTCAAAGGCGTTGGCCCGCAACGTGGTGAGATGCTGCGCCGGGAACTGGAGATAAGTACTTTTGAAGACCTGCTTTATCATTATCCTTATCGCTACTTCGACCGGACGCAGATTACTAAGATCGGAGCTATCAATGGCAAGACGGAATATGCGCAACTCACAGGGACACTCATAAATATTACCGAAGAAGGCGGGGGCAGAAAAAAGAGGCTGGTTGCTACTCTGTATGACGATACAGGGCGTATAGAGCTTCTTTGGTTCCAGGGGGCGCAGTGGATGAAGAAGTCATTAAAAGAGAATGAGCGCTATATTGTATTTGGCAAGGTGAACCTTTTTAATGGTTATTACAATATTTCCCATCCTGAAATGGAGCTATGGAATGCAGAAACAGCAATTGCAGGCATGCAGCCTGTTTATTCCACTACCGAAAAATTAAAGATAAAAGGTATTACCAACAGGTCGTTTGCTAAACTTACCAATGCCCTTTTTGAAAAAATAAAACCTGGCGATATAACCGAAATACTGCCGGAAGATATACTCAGGCAATATGGGCTTTGCAATCGCTATCACGCCCTGCGGTGGCTGCATTTCCCGGATAGCGATGAGCATGAACGCATGGCGCGCCACCGCATGAAGTGGGAAGAACTGTTCATATCCCAGTTAATGATTGCCCGCCTGCGCCTGCAGCACACTGCCCAGCCGGGTTGGAAATTTGAGAAGGTGGGCGATAATTTTAATAAGTTCTTTAAGCTGCACTTGCCCTTTGAGCTTACCAACGCACAGAAGCGGGTGCTGAAAGAGATAAGGCATGATACAGCCATTGGCAGGCAGATGAACAGGCTGCTACAGGGAGATGTGGGGAGTGGTAAGACTATAGTGGCTGTCATGTCTATGTTATTGGCGCTCGACAATGGCTTCCAGGCGTGTATTATGGCGCCTACCGAGATATTGGCACAGCAACACTTATTTAGTATATCCGAACTGCTGGCAGATATGGGCATTACAGTAAAACTGCTTACCGGGAATGTAAAAGGCAAAGCGCGTAAAGAGATACTTGCGGAACTGGCTGATGGGACACTGTCTCTTGTAGTGGGTACCCATGCACTTATAGAAGAAAGTGTGCAGTTTAAAAACCTCGGCCTTGCTGTCATAGATGAGCAACACCGTTTTGGGGTGGGGCAGCGCGCCCGCCTGTGGAAAAAGAACGAGATGCCCCCGCATGTATTGGTAATGACTGCTACGCCCATTCCGCGTACCCTTGCAATGACTTTGTATGGCGACCTCGATATATCCGTTATAGATGAGTTACCCCCCGGCAGGAAAGAAATAAAGACCGTGCATCGTAAAGATATGGCGCGTAAAGGTGTTATGGAATTTATCCGGGGTGAGGTGGATAAAGGCAGGCAGGCCTATATCGTGTATCCGCTTATAGAAGAATCTGAAAAGATGGACTACGAAAGCCTGTTGGCGGGTTATGAACAGGTAAAAATATGGTTTAACGAAAACAAGTATAAAATAGCCATGGTGCATGGCCGCCAGGAGGCTGGCGAGCGGGAGCGCAATATGCAGCGCTTTGTAAAGGGTGAAGCCGATGTACTTGTAGCTACTACTGTTATAGAAGTAGGTGTGAACGTGCCTAATGCCTCGGTAATGCTCATAGAGAGTGCCGAACGGTTTGGGCTATCACAGATGCACCAATTGAGAGGCAGGGTAGGCAGAGGTGCAGACCAGTCTTATTGCATACTCCTCACTGGCAACAACCTGTCTGATGAAAGTTTTAAGCGCATAAAGATAATGGAGTCCACCACCGATGGCTTTAAGATTGCTGAGCAGGACCTTATCATGCGCGGCCCCGGCGATCTGTATGGCACCAAACAAAGCGGTGTGCTTAAATTTAAGCTTGCTGATATTATACTCGACAGTGCTGTCCTTGAAGAAACCCGTATAGCTGCCCGGCAACTGATGGCGCAGGATCCCGGCATTAACCTGCCACAGCACTATGCCCTGAAGAATGCTCTTCAACAGCAGGGAAAACAATCGCATTGGGGAAAGATCAGTTAGTGATTATTTATCTATTATATTTTTATGGCATTAGCATAGCAAATTCTTATTTTTGTGGATCTAAATCATACAGCCCTGATGTTACAGCTAACAGTTAATGATAAGAATACCTTTTCTATAACGCAGACAGATGGCGGCATGGCAATAAACAATACACCTGTCGCCTGGGATGCAAGCCTGCAGCCTAATGGCCTTGTGAGCGTGCTGTTCAATGGCAAAAGTTATACAGCTATTATTGAAGCCATAGACCGTAAGAATAAAGAAGTATCCCTACGGGTCAACGGGCAACTCTATAAAACAACCATAAAAGAACCAATAGACCTGCTGCTGACCAATATGGGCATCAATCTGGGCGCCACGCATAAGGCGGAGCCGGTAAAAGCCCCAATGCCCGGCATGATACTAAAGATATTGGTAACGCCCGGCCAGCAAATAAATAAAGGAGATGGCCTGGTAGTGCTCGAAGCCATGAAAATGGAGAATATACTCAAAGCCACTGCCTCCGCCACAGTCAAAGCCATTAAAGTAAGTGAACGCACCGCAGTGGAAAAAGGGGCTGTATTAATCGAATTGGAATAATGTTCCTGAAAAACATACTTAAATATTGCAGTATCCTTGTGTGCTTGATGGCATTTACAAAAGCCATTGCGCAGCCTTTCTCATACATATATATTCAGGGGGATAAGAGTATTCCCTTTTATGTGAAGATGGAAGGGAAAATGACGCCGCGTTATGGGAAGAACTACTGCATCATTTCAGAACTGAACCCCGGCCCTATCCATATTGAGATACTGTTTCAGCAACATGCTCTTCCGCCACAAAAGTTCACGATACAGGTGCCGGAAAATGGCTACAGGGGTTTCTTGCTCAATAAGCAGGAACATGGGTATGAATTATATGACTTGCAGCAGAAGAAGTATCTTGGCATAGATGGGGAATAACATTGGTTTAATTATTTAATAAAATTCAGATTAATGAAACGACCATGCTAAAGTCGTCCCGATAGCTATCGGGATAGCACACAGAGGAATGATCCCGCACATGCGGGACTGCTGTTGAACAAGGAATGATGCCGATGGTCCGCCGTGGCTGATGGCAATTGAAAAGATAAAAAATACTCAGATGAAACGCACTATTATCTGCTTACTGCTTTTGTCGCTTGTATTGTTTTCCTGCAAAAGGAGCAGGAAGGAAATGATTACAGGCAAATGGCAAGCGGTAAAACTGGAAAACCCGGATATTGATAGCTTTTTTATAAAAAGCCAGATCTATATTGATACTATAGGAAAAGGCCATGATGACATTACCAATATGCGCATCTACGGGGTAACCAATATGGACAGCGTACGCCATATCCTACAGGAGCAATATGACAGTGCAAAGGCGATACAGGTTGCTTCAGTTACTAATACGACTTTCGATTTCAGGAAAGACAGTATGCTTATCATTTCGTTCAGCGGTAACCTCGATTCCAGTAAGTGGTATTTTAATGATGCAGGGGAACTCATGCTCGATGAACTGAGCGCCTATGGCCCGGGAGACAAGATAAAGATTGAGATCATAACACTCACAGATACTGTTCTAAAGATTAAATTCGTTGGAAACGGCTCTGTTAGTACGGTTACCTTTCATCCGCAAGGGGAAACCCCCAACCCTTAAGCGGCAATGTCATAAAGTTAAGCCATGAATGTGGCGAAATATGAATAGTCCCGATAGCTATCGGGAGTGAAACCTATCGGCAGAAGTAAATATACAATAGCCCTGAAAGGGCGTGCGTAATATGCTTAACTTAATGACATTGCCCTAAAGGAGAGTAAATAAAGCGGGTTATGGTTATCTTTACGGCTGTTTTTAGAGTTAGATACATAACTTTTTTTTTACTTTTTAATTTTTATTTTTGACTTTATTATGCGTACCATACCATTACGACAGGCGTTAAGAGAGGCTATGGAAGAAGAAATGCGCCGCGATCAAAGCGTATTCCTGATGGGTGAAGAGGTAGCCCAGTATAACGGCGCATATAAAGTGAGCCAGGGTATGCTGGATGAATTTGGCGCAAGGAGGGTTATAGATACGCCTATTTCAGAGCTTGGCTTTGCAGCCATAGGCGTGGGCGCAGCTATGAATAACACCCGCCCTGTCGTTGAATTTATGACCTGGAACTTTGCTGAACTGGCTATAGACCAGATCGTGAACCATGCCGCTAAAATAGTATCCATGAGCGGTGGACAGTTTACCTGCCCCATTGTGTTCAGGGGGCCAAACGGCTCTGCCGGGCAGCTTGCCGCGCAACATTCACAGGCTTTTGAGAACTGGTATGCCAATGTTCCCGGCCTGAAAGTGATCTCTACCATCAACCCTTATGATGCTAAAGGGCTGCTTAAATCGGCCATCCGTGATGAGAATCCTGTCGTGTTCATGGAGGCAGAGGGCGCTTATGGCGACCAGGGTGAGGTGCCGGAAGAAGAATACCTCATACCCATAGGCAAGGCCGATATAAAACGGGCAGGCTCTGATGTAACCATAGTGTCTTATAACAAAATGATGAAGGTGGCAATGGCTGCTGCCGGTGAACTGGCGAAAGAAAACATTAACGCTGAAGTAATAGACCTCCGAACCATACGCCCCCTCGACTGGCCGACAATAGTGGAATCTGTAAAGAAAACAAACCGCCTCGTGATCGTGGAGGAGCAATGGCCCTTCGGTAGTGTGTCATCTGAAATATCTTACCGGGTACAAAAAGAAGCCTTTGATTACTTAGATGCACCCATACGCCGTATCTGCTCGGCAGACGCTAATATGCACTACGCGCCAAACCTCGTTGCATTATATTTGCCGGATGTGCCACGCACCGTAAAGCTGGTAAAAGAAGTGATGTATTTAGTGAAATAAATTGTTTTATATAATTGATAACCAGCTATTTAATAAGATGTGCCACGCCTCTAA
>JBIOGX010000095.1:0-7635 GCA_044448445.1 Chitinophagales bacterium | reverse complement strand
GCTTACCGTATTTACCGTAAGCCCGCATACGTGCGGGAGCGTTATTTTATTGTGTACCGCCATCAGTGGTGTATATAATTTGCCAATAACATAAGGCCGGGTATCTTTATTAATAAGGCCCATTTCAAAAATATCAATGTAATTATCATGATCCTCAGCGCCAAGGTCGCCGTACTGGTCGCTGGTGACAAATACAACATTGCCGGGATTAATATTTCTGCCATAACTGCCTGCCACCCCCACCTGCAGTACCAGGTCGTAACGATTTGATTGAAGGTGCTTTGTGAGTTCATATGCCGTATTAAGCATACCCACTCCTGTATAAAGTAAGCCTCCTGAAACCCCCTCCCTCAGGGATGCGGTCTGCATATATTCCGTAAAAGGCGCTATTTCCGCTTCCGTGGCGGACACGATTAGCAGGTTCATACCGCAAATAAGCACTTTTTTGTGAAAACCATATACTAATCCTAATTTTACACCTAAATAAGTACAATGGTGTACCTGACACGTGTAGAACATTTTAATGCGGCGCATAAATTAATTAATCCGGCCTGGAGTGAAGCGGAGAATAAAGAGGTCTTTGGCAAATGCGCCAATGAAAACTGGCATGGCCATAATTACGAACTGCACGTAACTATAAAAGGCATACCCAACCCTGAGACCGGTTTTATATATAATGCCAAAAAATTAGGCGACCTTATAAAAGACGTGATCGTAGAAAAAGTGGACCACCGCAACTTGAACCTTGACGTGGATTTTATGAAGGGTAAATTTACCAGCGCTGAGAATTTTGCCATGGGTATATGGAATGAACTAAGACCCCATATAGAAAAAGACAGCACGGTTAAATTGCATTGCATAAAACTGGTGGAAACGCCAAGGATATTTGTAGAATACTTTGGGTAATTGTTCAATTAACTATTTTCAATTTTAAATCCACCATATTTTGGCTTACAGCAAAAAAGAGTTTTACAACGAAGAGAAAATAAATAAACTTAAAGAAAGTTACCGCTCTATAATAGAAAGCATTGGCGAAGACCCTGACCGGGAAGGCTTGCTGAAAACACCGGAGCGTGTAGCAAGAGCCATGCAGTTTATCACGCAGGGCTACAATATGAATGCTGCCGATATACTGAATTCGGCTAAATTCCATGAGCATTACAGCGAAATGGTGCTGGTAAAAAATATTGAGCTTTACTCACTCTGCGAACACCACATGCTGCCCTTCTTTGGAAAGGCGCATATAGCCTACATACCCAATGGCTGCATAACAGGGCTGAGCAAAATAGCCCATGTGGTTGAGTGTTACGCCCGCCGCCTGCAGGTACAGGAACGCATGACACACCAGATATTAGACGTAATACAGGAAACACTGAATCCACTGGGTGTAGGCGTCGTGATAGAAGCCCAGCATCTTTGCATGATGATGCGCGGCGTACAAAAGCAAAATAGCGTTACCACCACATCCGCGTTCAGCGGCCAGTTTATGAAAAATGAGACCAGGTCAGAGTTTTTAAAGCTGATAACGGCTAATTTGTCCTAAAGGATTTTTAAGTTACCTTTGCAATCCCGCAAGTAATTCGGGAAGTAGCCCCGCCTATTCGGCGGGGCACAAGGCTGGGGGTCTTGTGGTCGCTGGTTCGAATCCAGTCGCACCCGTTAAAAGGAATATCTTACTTATTTATTGTTCATATGCCATACTATGTCTATGTTCTCCAAAGCTTAAAAGATTCGAAATATTACATCGGTAGTACATCAGACATTACAGCCAGACTTGATTATCATAACTCCGGTACACAGAGGTCAACCAAAAGCCGGATTCCATTCGTACTTGTTTATTCTGAAGAATGGCCAACCAAACAAGAGGCGCTTATACGGGAAAAACAAATAAAAAGCTATAAAGGTGGTCGGGCTTTTAAAAAACTTCTTGAACCTGCCTGATAGGAGATTTGATATAAAGACTATTTACTGCTATATTTGCAGCCCCGAATAACATTTCGGGACGTAGCGCAGCCCGGTAGCGCACAAGGCTGGGGGTCTTGTGGTCGCTGGTTCGAATCCAGTCGTCCCGACTGATAGGCTTCATAGATTTAGTTCTATGAAGCCTTTTTTATGCCATTAAATACTTGCGGTAACGGGAAAATGGGTATTTATACCTTGGGCAGTATCAGGATTGTTTATACCTTTACTAAATAGATTATACGTAATCTTTGGCATCTTTTTTGCTACTAAACAATGCATATATGTATCTCCCTAATTAAAACCTTATGAAAAAATCATTTTTAGCCGTCCTTTGCTTTTTATCCATCTATTGCGTCAGTGCCCAAACTACCTATACTGTTGGCCATATTACAACCGTGGTTACAGATACCATGCTGCACGACTCTACTTACTGTCGGAGCAGTTGCACTTTCGACTATCATATTACCATTGACACTTCTTACACAGGTGATTCAGTAATGGTGGTAGATACGTTCAGCGGATCGCTTTTAGGTATGTACTATAATAGTACAGGTATTTCACCGTGGAGTTTTGCAACGTCATCAAGTTTTGGTTTAACCTATTATGCAAACGATGGGGGGAGTCTCGCGGGCCCATATGCTCAGTTCTATGGGAGCATACTCAAAGTGGTGCGCGGGACAGATACTATTCATGCTATAGTGAGCCGAGATAGCCTTTTAGTCACTAACCCCTGTTCCTACGGCCTGGTTAGCGGGAATGTTTATATCGACAACAATTCCAATTGCATATACGATGCAGGGGATGTTCCGATGGGGTATTTTGACTTTGAAATTATGGAATATCTGTCGAGCCCACCAGCAACCTTATTAATTAATTTCGGGACAAGCAGTCCTTATAGCTGTTATTATGTACAGAAATCGTGGATGACAAGTTATACAGTATCCCTGCCTGCATATTATGCGTTCATCTTCCCTAATTCACCATGCTCAGTGGCGCCATATACTTTTACAACACTACCGCAGACAGCAGTAGATTTTCCGCTTCAGTGTACTAATAATATGGATGTTCGATGTTATCCGTTGTCTCCGGCTTCAGTACGATTGCATACGCCTTTCTATATTCAGCCTTACGTAAGCAATACCGGTTGTGATACGGCATCCGGCACTCTCAAATTAATAAAAGACAGCCGGGTAATTTATAACGCTTTACTAAGCAGCCATCCCGCTGACACAGTACATGGAGACACCCTAATATGGGTCTATTCCGGATTGTCAAATGTTACAACCTCCGGTGGTCCATATTGGACCAGCTTCCTGGCGGACATCTACTTAACCCCTGATACTACTGTTATTGTCGGAGATACGTTATGCTTCAGAACTTATACCCAAATACCGTCTACAGACATCAATCCATCAAACAATGACCAATCTCTCTGTCTGCCAGTTGTTTACTCGTACGATCCTAATGAAAAAGAAGTAAGCCCGAAAGGAACAGGGCCTCAGGGATTGATACCCGTTGGCACCGATACGCTAACCTATACAGTGCATTTTCAGAATACAGGCAGTGCCACGGCTTATGATATTCATATCATTGATACGCTGGATAGCCACATTAACCCAAACAGCTTGAAAATATTGGGCACAAGCCACAATATGCTTCCTGAGTGGCTGGCTCCCGGAGTAATTCAATTCAAATTTGCAAATATCATGCTGCCGGACAGTACCTCAAACGAACCCGCTAGTCATGGACAGGTTCAGTTTAGCGTAGTATTGAATCCTGGTCTGTCTCCCGGCACACACATAAAAAACACTGGGTATATCTACTTCGATCTCAATCCTCCTGTAGTTACAAATACTACCCTAAATACAATAGC
Source organism: Chitinophagales bacterium (assembly GCA_044448445.1). GTDB lineage: Bacteria > Bacteroidota > Bacteroidia > Chitinophagales > Chitinophagaceae > Nemorincola. Next base: position 3,800 of record JBIOGX010000095.1, on the reverse strand, counting down.
AGCGCCTAATAAAATCAACGCTATTGCCAAAGGCCTGAAAATAAAAGTGTACCCTAATCCTGCAACAACGGAAATAACTATAGAAGCCTCTGAGCAGGTTACAGCAATAGCTATAAGCAATCTTGTTGGCCAAACAATTTATACGCAGACCTGTAATGCAAAGAATATAGAAGTAAATATTGCAAACCTGCCTTCTGGTATCTATTTCGTAAAGGTCAATGGTACAGTAGTCAGGAAGTTTGTAAAGGAGTAGCCCGTCCAGTAGTATAACATGGTGCCCGCCCTGCCAGTAAAGACATCTATTAAATTAAGAGCCCCCCGAAAATGCCAGTAGGCTTTTCTATTTTCAAAATGTGTATAAATTTTCGTATTTTTGTGTATAAAGTTATACCAATGAGAACAAATATTGTACTGAACGAACAATTAGTTAAAGAGGCAATGAGGCTAAGCGATTCCCATACAAAAAAGGAAGTTGTTGACTTGGCGCTTCAGAATTTTGTTGCTTACCTCAAACGCCGGAACATGAAAAACCTGTTCGGCAAAGTAAAATGGGAAGGATACTTGAAAAAAATGCGCGAAATATGAACAAAGTGCTTGTTGATACTTCCGTATGGATTGATGCATTGAATGGCAGGAAAACCTTGCAAACAAAATTACTTAACCGGTTGATTGATGAAGACGCACCTGTTGTTCTTTGTCCTGTGATCATACAGGAAATTTTGCAGGGCATTAAAGAAGATAAGGATTTCAACCTTGTTAAAGATACCTTATCAGGGTTTGAATTGCTTGGTATTGATCCGTTGAAAGCAGCTTATGGAGCGGCATCTTTATACAGAAGTGTGCGAAAGCATGGAATTACTATTCGCAAAAGCAATGACTGCCTTATAGCTTTCTATGCTATCTCTTGTAAAGCCGCCTTGCTGCATAATGATGAGGATTTTAATAAGATCGCGCAATATACTACCCTTAAAATTTTGAGTGGAGCATAAATACTTTATAATCCCATTATCTTTGCGGGGTGCAAATCAGAAGAATACTTCCCCTTTTCCTGTTTTTTTCATTAATGCTTTTTTGCCCGGCAATAACATTCGGGCAAAAGGTAAAAGTAACTTTTACGGTTATCAGCCGCGACAGTATCCCTGTGCCTTTTGCACAATTACAGGTTAGCAGTATTACCGACTCCGTGCATACACACTACGAGGAAACGAATGACAGTTCGGGCAAGGCTATTTTTATACTGGAACAGGGGCATAAATATGCAGTGCGGCTTCATGCCGTAAATCATAAACCGGTAACAAAAAATATAACTGTAAAAGGAGATCACCCCGAATTTATAATCATAGCAGAACCTGATGCTAAAACCCTGGGAGATGTGGAAGTTACAGCCAAACGCCCCTTGCTGAGGCAGGAAGACGATAAGACAATTGTTGACGCGGGAGAGCTGGCCGCAAGCAGCACAAGCGCCTATGACATCATCGAAAAGGTACAGGGCATATTTGTTGACCAGGATGGCAATATATATATCACCAGCACTACACCGGCTACCATTTATATCAATGGGCGTGAACAAAAAATGAGCAATGCGGATGTTGCCGCAATGCTGAAAAGCCTGCCGCCGAACTCTATAGACCGGATAGAAATATTACGCACCCCGTCGGCCAGGTATGATGCGTCTTCAAGCGGCGGCATTGTGAATGTAATATTAAAAAAAGGGGTGCGCATAGGCATGACAGGTAATGCCAATGCAGGTATGAACCAAGGCACGTACGGCAACCAGTTTGCCGGCGCCATGATCAGTAATAATAATGGTAAATGGAATACCAGCCTTACGCTGCAGGCAAGCAGGCGCGAAACAGGTGAGCGGTTAAAAACAGACCGGCGAATTGCCACAGATTCGCTTTTCTCTCAAAATGCATATACCAGGTACCCCGGTAATACTTATTTTGGTTACTACAGCATAGGTTATACGCCCGGGAAAAAATGGGATCTTACCTGCGACGGGCGCATCAGCGTCAACAACAACTCCAGCCAAAGCGGCAGCCCTGCTATAATTGAGCAGATAAGCACAGGTATCGCGTCTGTTAATTACAATACCGCTGTTAACAATAATACAAACAATGTGAATGTAACCCAGAGGCTATCTACTAAATACAAACCAGACACCTCAGGGTCTGAATGGACAACAGACCTTTCTTATAATTATGTTCCTGCCGCTTCTACACAATCCTATAACACTACCTACACGCTGCCGAAAAATGCAGCTATAACAGGCAACGGTAATATTCACACCCATCTCCAGTTTATTTCTTTACGTACAGACATGATAAAGAAGCTGCCTTTTAAAAGCAGCATAGAAATGGGTATTAAAATGACAGGGGTTTGGTTTGACAACAATACAAATTATACGATTACCTATAAGGACACAACGGCAAATGACGCACAGAGAACGAATGCTTATAAGTATGATGAGCAAATTTATGCCGGGTACCTGCAGGCATCCAAAAGCTTTGGCAGCATATTGGTAAAAGCAGGCGCACGCCTCGAAAACACCAATATGAACGGCAACCAGTCTATACCCGCTGATACCAATTTTAAACTGAACCGCACCGACCTTTTCCCATACATTTATATCAGCAGAAAGGTAATGAGGATTGCAGGTTTTGACCTCCGCGGATACCTGATTTACAGGCGCACTATTTCGAGGCCAACTTATGAATACCTCAACCCGTTTCCAAAGTATGTGGACCAATATGTTTCTGAGACCGGTAACCCATCCTTAAGGCCGCAATTCACTAAAAATTATGAAGCCAATATATCTTTGGATGAACGCCCGCTTTTTGCATTTGGCTATAATGATATGACAGACATTTTCTCCCAGGTTGTTTACCAGGCAGACAGCAGCCACCTCCATACTTACCGTACCTATGATAACCTGGGAAGTAACAAAGAAGTTTACTTAAGGGGGCTGGGTGGGATACCTCCGGGCAGGGCTTATTTTTTTATAATAGGCGCACAATACAACCATAATTTTTACCAGGGGCAGTATGAAGGCGCTCCGCTGTATTATAAACACAGCAGTTGGACGATATTCACTTACCATAGATTGACACTAAGTAAGCTTACACAACTTACATTAAATGGCTTTGTGCGTTTTAAAGGGCAGGTACAATTTTATGAACTAAGCACATTCGGCTCGCTGAACATAAGCATTAACCACCAGTTTCTTCAGAAAAAACTGAAAGTTACATTGAGTGTAACAGATATATTCCTGACAAACAATAATGAGTTCAGTATTGACCAGGGGGATATACATGCTACCGGCCTGCGTAAAGGTGACACAAGGCGGTTTGGATTGAATGTTTCCTACAACTTTGGCATTCATAAAAAAGAGGAACATAACTTCCTCAATGAGGAAACGCCTGAAACAAGTAGCAAGAATAATTAAACTAAAAGCCGTACGATACCGACGGTCAACAAAAATCAGGACAAGACATGCGGATTTGGGGTTTTATGCAAAAGGCATTTTTACTACCTGAGCCTTTACCGCTTTGTCGCGTATCATTACAAATACATCACTGCCTTCGGCTGCATAATCGGTAGCAACATAAGCCATTCCTATCGCTTTACCGAGGCTTGGCGATTGTGTGCCGGAAGTGATGACGCCTATCTCTTTACCTTCTGCATTTTGTATCATATAACCATGACGGGGTATGCCCTTGTCTATCATTTCAAGCCCTACCAGTTTACGGCTCACACCGCTATTCTTCTGGCGTTCGATTATAGGCCTTGCTGTAAAGTTT
>JBIOGX010000094.1:0-7696 GCA_044448445.1 Chitinophagales bacterium | reverse complement strand
GACTTTATGGTGCTGGCACCTGAACATGAACTGGTGGATAGTATAACTACAAGTGAACACCGTAAAGAGATAGACGAGTATAGGCAATATGTAAAAAGCCGCTCTGAGCGTGAACGTATGAGCGAGGTAAAGCAGGTAACCGGCTGCTTTACAGGGGGATATGCCATACACCCGCTTACCGGAAAAAAATTGCCTATATGGATATCCGAGTATGTGCTGATAAACTATGGTACAGGCGCTATAATGGGCGTACCCAGCGGTGATGAGCGCGACCATGCTTTCGCAAAACATTTCAACATACCTATCAGTAATATTTTTGGTAACAGGTACACTGGCGAAAATGCCTATAGCGATAAAACAGGTACAATAGAAAACAGCGACTTCTTATCGGGTATGAACATACCTGATGCTACAGAAGCTGCGATAAATAAACTGGAAGATATAGGCGTAGGAAAAAGAAAGGTAAACTACAAACTGCGTGATGCCGGTTTCAGCCGCCAGCGTTATTGGGGGGAGCCGTTCCCTATAATGTATGTGGATGATATACCTTATGGTATTGATGAGGACCCATTTAAGAATACGGAATTAAATGATCTGCCTGTTGAATTGCCGTATGTTGAAACATATAAGCCCGGCCCGGAAGGACAAGGGCCATTGGCAAACCTGCGCGAGTGGACCTCACCCCGGCCCTCTCCAAAAATGGAGAGGGAGTTGTCCCGTTATTTTGAAAAAAAATCAGGGAATAATGAACCATCAAATATTGTTTCTGAGGAGGAAAGTAGTAATAATTGGCCGAAGTATTCTGTGGCAAGTATAAAACAATATGAAAATGCTCGGCTTAATAGAAAAAACTCAACTGAAGCAGAGCATATTTTATGGCAGAAGTTACGAGGCAGTAAATTGGGTGAAAAGTTCAGAAGGCAACACCCTATAGAAAGTTACATTGTTGACTTTGTTTGCCTTAACAAAGGGATTATTATAGAAGTTGATGGGGGTTATCATGAAATCCCTGAGCAAGAGGAGTATGACAAGGATCGGACAAGAGTATTGGAAGAACTTGGTTTTAGGGTTATACGTTTTACCAATGATAAGGTTATACATCAAACAGATGATGTACTGAGCACAATTAAAGAATTTCTGACCTCACCCTCCTCCCTCTCCATTAATAGTGGTGGGAACACCTCCCTCTCCATTTTTGGAGAGGGCCGGGGTGAGGTCTCTCGCGAAACCAACACCATGCCCGGCTATGCAGGCAGCAGTTGGTACTTCCTCCGCTACATGGACCCTCATAACGATAATGAGTTTGCCAGCCGCAAAGCCACCGACTACTGGAACCAGGTTGACCTATACATAGGCGGTACGGAGCATGCTGTAGGCCACCTGCTCTACTCCCGCTTATGGACAAAAGCCTTGTATGATCTCGGTTACATAGGATTTGATGAGCCTTTTAAGAAGTTGCTGAACCAAGGGATGATACAGGGGAGTTCGAGGTTTGCATACAAAGTATTGAATAAAGGGCTGCATTTTGAAATGTTTATTTCCAAAGATGTAGTAGATAAGTTAGCAAAAGACGATAATGCTACGATACAAAGAGTACAAAATGCTGTAAGGAAAAACGGAGGAAGAGATGGTGCTAATGCTCAAAAAGTTAATGGAATATGGGGTTATCACGCAATAATATTGACAAAAATACATGTAGATGTAAATATTGTGGATGGTTTTGACTTGGATGTTGATGCATTTAGGACATGGAGGCCCGAATATTTAAAGGCAATAGTTTATCGAAATGAAGAACATAAATTCATTTGCTTCGATGAAGTAGAAAAAATGTCCAAATCCAAATACAATGTTGTCAATCCTGATGATATTGTAGCGCAGTATGGGGCGGATACTTTTAGAATGTACGAGATGTTCCTCGGTCCTATAGATATCAGCAAACCATGGGATACAAAGGGTATAGAGGGGGTACACCGCTTCCTGAAAAAAATGTGGCGCCTGTATTTTGATGACAATGACAAAATCTGGACTGATGAAGCAGCAACAGAAACTGAACTGCGCATACTGCATAAAACCATAAAAAAAATCAGCGAAGACATAGAGCGTTTCTCTTTTAATACTTCGGTTAGCCAGTTTATGATCTGTGTTAATGAGCTTACTGCGATTAACTGCCATAAGCGTTCTATTCTGGAACCGCTGGCTGTGGCTATATGCCCATTTGCTCCGCACATAGCTGAGGAGTTGTGGCATCAATTCGGCCACACAACAAGTGTGGTTGATGCACCCTTCCCTGAGCATGAAGAACGCTATGTAACTGAGAATACCAAGAAATATCCCGTAGCCGTAAATGGCAAAACACGCATAGAAATGGAGTTCCCCCTTGATGCCGAGCAGGCTGCCATAGAGCAGGCAGTGCTTGCTGATGAAACCATACAAAAATGGCTGGAAGGCAAAACACCTAAAAAGTTCATTTATGTAAGAGGAAAGATGATCAATGTGGTAGTGTAGGCTTGAGATTTGACAACTTTTCAAAAGTTGCCAAATCTTCCTCAGGTATATATCTTCTGTAATTCTATTGTTTCATTCCTGATTTTAAGACAGATTTAAATGACTTGGCCTTACCTTTGCACCATGAAAATAAATAAGACCGCTATTTTTCTGCTGTGTTTCTTTATGTTGCTGGGTGTTGGTTTCCTGGCCTATTTTTACAAAGTTACCAACGAGCAAAAAAAGCCATCTTTACCTATAATCGGTAATGACCAGAACCATCATATCGCGCCCTTCTCTTTCGTGAACCAGGATGGCAAAACAATTACCAATGATGATGTGAAAGGTAAAATTTGCGTGGTAGAATATTTTTTCGCCACCTGCAAAGGCATGTGCCCAAAAATGAATGAGAACATGGAGAAAGTATATAAAGCTTTTCGTGGCAATAAAAATGTACTGATATTATCACACACCGTTGACCCCATAAAAGATACCGTAGGGGCGCTGAAAGCATATAGCCTCCGCTTTGATGCCGACCCTACCCAATGGATGTTCCTTACCGGCGACAAAAAACAACTCTATGATATGGCCCGCTACAGCTACCTGATCAGCGCGGAAGATGATACTGCCGGCGTAAGCATTGACAAAGATTTCATACACGATAAGCATTACTCCCTTGTTGACGGTTACGGCCGTGTGCGTGGCTTTTATGATGGCTTATCCCCCGGTGACATCAGTAAGCTCATCGGTGATATAAATGTATTGCTGAAAGAAAACCCCTGATAGCCTGAAATAGAAGGGAAATAATAAAGCCTTCCCTGCATTATGCGGGAAGGCTTTAATAAATAAAATGATATTATACTTCTGCCTTCATCATCTTCTGGAATTTCTTCCTGTCTTCTTCATCAAGCATTATTTTACGCAGGCGTATGCTCTTGGGAGTTACTTCGATACACTCATCCTGTTGTATGTACTCCATACATTCCTCTAGCGTCATTTGTATTTTAGGAGTGATCCTTACCGAGTCATCAGTGCCGCTTGCGCGCATATTACTCAGCTTCTTAGTTTCTACAATATTTACCACGAGGTCTCCCGGTTTAATATGCTCTCCGATGATCTGGCCGCCATATACTTCCTGCCCGGGATCTATAAAGAACGCTCCGCGGTCCTGTAGCTTATCTATTGAATAGCCGGTAGCATTACCCGCTGTTTTAGCCAGCAATACGCCATTGCTGCGGCCGGGAATAAATCCTTTCCATGGTTTATACTCATTGAAACGGTGCGCCATCACCGCCTCTCCTGCCGTATTAGTAAGCATTTGCGAGCGGAGGCCTATCAGTCCACGCGATGGTATATCAAACTCCAGGTGCTGTACCATTCCTTTTGTTTCCATTACGTGCATTTCACCTTTTCGTTGTGTTACGAGGTCTATTACTTTACCGCTGAATTCCTGCGGCACGTCCACAACCAGTACCTCATAAGGTTCGCATCTGCGACCGTCAATTTCTTTTGTAATTACCTGTGGTTGCCCAACGGTAAGCTCATATCCTTCACGGCGCATGGTTTCCACCAATATGCTCAGGTGAAGTATGCCACGCCCGTAAACTAAAAATTTATCTGCATCGCCTGTTTCATTAACACGAAGCGCCAAGTTTTTCTCCAGTTCTTTCATTAACCTGTCGCGTATGTGGCGGCTGGTAACAAACTTGCCTTCCTTACCAAAGAACGGGGAATTATTGATGCTGAACTGCATGTTCATGGTAGGCTCATCAATAGGTATAATTATACGTGCTTCCGGGTTGTCAATATCAGCTATCGTTTCACCTATCTGGAAACCTTCAATTCCTACAACTGCGCAAATATCGCCGGCTTTTACTTCCGCTACTTTCTTTTTACCCATGCCTTCAAACACATACAATTCTTTCACTCGGCTTTTTTGCATTGTGCCATCTACTTTACACAGCATTACCGGTTGATTCTCCCTGATAACACCGCGTGTAATCTTGCCTATCGCTATTCTGCCGAGGAAAGAAGAGTAGTCGAGCGAGGTGATCTGCAATTGTAAATTACCCTCAGTTACTACAGGTTCGGGGACTTTCTCCAGTATGGTATCAAGCAGTACGGTAATATCTTCTGTTCTTTCTAAACTGGTATTGAACCATCCTTGTTTAGATGAACCATAGATGGTCGGAAAGTTCAATTGCTCTTCGGTAGCATCGAGCTGATAAAACAGCTCAAATACCGCATCATGCACTTCATCAGGTCGGCAATTTGGCTTGTCCACCTTATTAATGACTACGATTGGGTGCAGGTTAAGATTAAGTGCTTTCTGTAGTACAAAACGTGTTTGGGGCATTGGGCCTTCAAATGCATCCACAAGCAACAAAACGCCATCGGCCATTTTCAGCACACGTTCCACTTCTCCTCCAAAGTCTGAGTGGCCTGGAGTGTCTATCACATTTATTTTTACTCCTTTATAAGTTACAGAAGCATTCTTACTAAAAATGGTAATGCCACGCTCACGCTCCAGTTCGTTACTATCCATGATCAGCTCACCGGTTTCCTGGTTGTCACGAAAAACATGGGTGGTGTGTAAAATTTTATCAACCAGTGTTGTCTTACCGTGGTCAACGTGTGCAATGATGGCAATGTTACGAATATTCATAAAAGTTAATCAGTTAATTGGTTAAATAGTTAGTTGGTTCCGGGAAATTGAAAATGATAAGCAATCGAAAAGGTTAATTCAAATCCTTTATCTTTACTAACTTATTTTAACTAACCTGCCTGCCGGTAGGCTGGTTAACCCTTTAACCAACTAAACTTTTCTCCTAAAAAATTATCCCTCCTGTGGAGAAAATCAGGAAGGGCCGGTCTTTTCAGCGTGTCTGCCCAAACGTACCTTTTCGCTACGGGGGGGCAAAGGTACGGAAATAAACCCATGTAAAATCAATGTAACGTTAATTTTAATTGTTAATTGGTTAATTCATTATAGTAATTCTTTCCCTGCCAACTTATTAAGTTACCAGCCAATCAACTAATTTAGCGCTCAAATTTTATGTCAATGAATAAAATTGTTGCAGGCGCTGATGAAGCAGTAAAGGATATACCTTCCGGCGCTACGCTTATGCTTGGTGGTTTCGGACTGTGCGGCATACCTGAAAATTGTATATCGGCCATCGTAAAAAAAGGCATTAATAACCTTACCTGTATATCTAATAATGCAGGAGTAGATGATTTTGGCATCGGGCTTATGCTGCAGGGAAAGCAGGTTAAAAAAATGATCGCTTCTTATGTAGGTGAGAATGCAGAGTTTGAACGGCAAATGCTCACCGGTGAACTGGAAGTAGAGTTAGTGCCGCAAGGCACACTCGCTACCCGTTGCATGGCTGCCGGTTATGGTATGCCTGCAGTTTTCCTGCTGGCAGGCATAGGCACAGAAGTAGCGGAAGGCAAGGAAGTACGCAACTTTAATGGCAGGGATTATTTGCTGGAGTATGCTTTTGATGCTGACTTCGCTATAGTAAAGGCATGGAAGGGCGATACTACAGGCAACCTCATATTTAAAGGTACTGCACGCAACTTCAGTCCCCTGATGGCTATGGCAGGCAAGATAACCATTGCTGAAGTGGAACACCTTGTGCCAGCCGGCGAACTTGACCCGAATAATATTCACGTGCCCGGCATTTATGTGCACCGGATATTCCAGGGAGAGAAATATGAAAAACGTATTGAACAACGCACAACAAGGAAAAGAAGCTAAATTTTAACCAGGAAAAAAGAAATCAACAATGCCTTTAAATAAAGAACAAATAGCTGCGCGTATTGCACAGGAATTAAAAGACGGCTTTTATGTGAATCTTGGTATTGGGATACCAACACTTTGTGCCAATTATATACCGAACGGAGTTGATGTAGTATTGCAAAGCGAAAATGGGTTACTCGGCATGGGCCCCTTTCCTTATGAGGGTGAGGAAGACGCCGACCTGATTAATGCCGGCAAGCAGACCATCACTACCATTGCCGGCTCTGCATTTTTCGACAGCGCCATGAGCTTTGGCATGATACGGGCCGGTAAGGTGGACCTTACTGTTCTCGGCGCTATGGAAGTAGCGGACAATGGTGATATAGCCAACTGGAAAATACCAAAAAAACTGGTAAAAGGTATGGGCGGCGCCATGGACCTTGTAGCTGCGGCGAAAAATATTATTGTAGCCATGCAGCATACCAATCCAAAAGGAGAAAGTAAGCTGTTGCCTAAATGCACGCTTCCCATCACTGGTGTTCATTGCGTAAAAAAGGTAGTCACTGACCTCGGCGTATTTGATATCACTCCTGATGGTTTCAAATGTATTGAATATGCTCCCGGAGTAACTATTGACGAGATAAAAGCAAGGACCACCGGCAGATTGGTCATAGCCGATAATGTAAAGGAAATGACGGTTTAATCTGACAATACAGTACAGGGTTACCATTTATACTTGGCAAAGGGTAAACTTGCTTGCCTGCCGGCAGGTTAGTGATGTTTTAACTGCCACTGCGGGTTGGTATAGGGTTTGCTGATCAAGTGATGGTGTTGGTACAAACCCGAAAGGGTTAAACAATTTTTTGCTCTTCTGAAGAAGGCAACGGCCTCGGCTTGTCTATTGTAAAACAGATATGTGACATGGCCGGGTACTCCATAAGGTACCAACATGCTGATGGGAGGCATGATTTTACAGTAATTTTTTGATATGCCTAAAGCCCGACCATGTGTTTCCTTAGCTTTTTTCAACAGCCCTCATACCATGTCATAACCCCATCGGGGTTACATGTTTATAGCACACCACGTACCCCCCACCACACGCACCCCGACAGGCGGTGCAACTATTTTCTCACGTAGATAAAGCCCAATCAAAATAAAATAATCTTTACGGCAGTAAATCCTGTGGAGTAACTTCCAGCACTTCTGCAATCAAAGAAAGATAAGAAACAGAAAAATTCACTTTACCAAGTTCTATTCTATTGATCTGTGAATAATCTTTATCATTACAGGCAAAGGCTAAATCCATTTGTGTAAGCCCTTTTTCAAGGCGTAGTTCTCTGATTTTTTCGCCTATTTGTTTTAGAAAATCATCATCCCTGTAATATTTCTTTCTTGTCTGTTTTTTCACAGTACAAAAAGAAATTTTAAGGATAATTTGACATAGGGATAATTATCCCTATTTTTGCAAAT
>JBIOGX010000093.1:0-7788 GCA_044448445.1 Chitinophagales bacterium | reverse complement strand
CTATATTCGGAATGTCTTTTATTGTACATTTATGAAAAAAATTACAACCACATCTGACAGGCATAGGAAAATAATTTTACTGTATGAAGTTAGAAGAAGCCATAAAATCAAAGTTTGCAAATCAGAAGCATAAAGCCACACTTAACGTATTGTACACAGCATACTGGCTGAGATACAGGTTTAGTACCGCGCTTAAAGAAGAAGGCCTTACAGTGGAACAATATAATGTATTGCGCATCCTGAAAGGTAAGCATCCTGAACAACTGTGCGTGAAGGATATTGGCGGTCGTATTATTGAAAAAAGTTCCAACGTACCGCGTATTATAGACAGGTTAGTCCTGAAGAAGCTGGCAAAGCGTACTCCCTCGAAAGAAGATAAGAGGGAAACACTGGTTTCTTTAACAGAAAAAGGGATCAGTGTGCTGATAAATGCAACCATGCTTGTGGATAAGGTAACTAATGATGTAACCGGGCTGGATGAAAAAAATGCATTAACGCTTAATGAACTGCTGGAGAAAATGAGAATGTAATACAGTGCTCCTAAAACTTTTTTCTTTTCTCACCTGCCATAGCTTTCTCAATAGCTATAACTTTAATGAAGGCTAAAGCGAAGGCAGGTTTTCAAGGCATTGGCGAATGTTATTTCGAATAGACGTAGGAATTATTTTGTCATCTCGCCTTTACTTCCTACTTTTGCGCTTACAATGGTTTTCCCCGCCGGTGGTGGGGGATGAAAAGGGAACCAGGTGAGAATCCCGGACATTACCCGATGCTGTTAGCTCCGCTAAAAGCCTTTTTGCTTCCTGTTAGCCACTGTCCGCCTAAGTCGGACGGGAAGGCCGCAAAAAGGTGGAGTAAGTCAGAAGACCTGCCTTTGTAATATTTGCTTATCGCTGCTTTCGGGATCAAAAGCACAGGTGAGATAAAGGTGGGGGCGACCCTGTTTTTCTCTGTATCTGATTTTTACCCAAAGTCGTCTATAAGGATCGTTTTTAAAACTTGTTTTCAAAAACCAATTCTATATGCGCACAATTACATTATTATTTTCAGCTCTTGCACTGGGCGCCACAGTTCATGCACAGACAGTCGCTACGTTTGAGGATCTGACTCTTTCCAAACACGACACTTCTTACATTAGTTATTATGATCCGGGAGCGGATGTCGGCTTTAATGATGGGCTTGCACATTTCCCCTGTATTTACGATACAGCAGGGGGCAATTACTGGGCGTCCGGATTTTCTTATTCCAACTGGACCGATAGTGTGACCAGCGGTTACACTAACCAGTATTCTGCAAAAACGGCGATAGGATATGGCGGGTCTGCAAACTATGCCGTGGCATGGTGCAGTAATCCGGTAACATTTGCGAATACAATAAACCTAAAACTTAACGGTACTGCAATAGGGCACATGGTCAGTGGGTTTTATGTGACCAACAACACCTATGCATACAACAGCATGAGAGATGGTGATTTTGCAGCTAAAAAATTCGGTGGCGCTTCCGGCAATGACCCGGATTGGTTCCTGCTTACCATGAAAGGATATTCCGGTGGTGTATTGACGGCAGACAGTGTTAATTTTTACCTCGCTGATTACCGCTTCGTCCACAATGACAGCGATTATATAGTAAAGACATGGGAATGGGTTAATTTAACTTCATTGGGCCATGTGGACAGCCTGCAATTCCTCCTTAGTTCTTCTGATAATGGTTCATTCGGCATGAATACCCCCGCTTATTTCTGTATGGATAATTTTACGACCAATGAAACCAGTTTATCTGTAGGTAATGTACATCCCGTGTCTATAGCAAAAGTGTATCCTAACCCGGCAACGGATATGCTTTATGTGGATGTCGCTGATAATTCAGTGCAGCAGATCATAGTAACAGATCTGATCGGGAAAATAATGGGTAATTACCGGGTTACAGAAAAACAAGTAGCAATAAATACCGCATCTTTGCCTTCGGGAGTGTATATATTGGAATTGACAGGTAAAGGAAAGACAGCGAATGTTAGGTTTGTAAAGAAGTAGTTTATGGTTGTGATTAGATTTGACAACTTTTTAAAAGTTGTCAAATCTATCCCATAACAAGAAGTTCATAATTGCCTGATTCTATTAGTTGAATTTTTTATGAAAGTTTTTTACTTTTTACTTTTTACTTTTTATTGCTGCAATATAAATGCGCAATACGCACCGCAGGCAGGCCTGCCCGGAAGCACAGCTATCAGCGCTTCCAGCAGTGTGTTTACCGCGTGGGCTACACAATGCTCTGTACAGCGTGGCTTTATGGATATTGCAAACCCATCATTAGGATATGCTTCTTCAGGCGACAGCAGTCTTGCGACCGGCGCGCCTGATGGGGCTGTTGTAAGCCTGGGCGATAGCGGCATTGCAGTACTTACTTTTGCAAATCCCATTTATAATGGCCCCGGCCCAGACTTTGCAGTTTTTGAAAATGGCTTCAGAAACCCAGCAGATTCATCGCAGGCGTTCCTCGAACTTGCTTTTGTGGAAGTGAGTTCAGATGGTATTAATTACTTCAGGTTTCCCTCCTCATCATTAACGCAGGACCAGGTACAGATAGGTAACGGAGATTATTTGACGGCAAGTAACCTCAACAACCTGGCAGGGAGTTATGTAGCCATGTATGGTACGCCCTTTGATTTGCAGGAGCTATCCGGTATATCAGGATTGGATATAAACAATATTACCCACGTGCGGCTAATAGACGTTGTAGGTTCTGTCAGCGGACATTCATCGCATGATAACGCAGGCAGGATCATTAACGATCCATATCCCACACCATATCCTTCCTCTGGTTTCGACCTGGATGCTGTAGGTGTGATACACGAGGTAGTAAGTGTAAAATCTATACAGAATAATGTCTCACTTGTTGTCTATCCTAATCCTGCCACTGATAATATTATCATCTCCATAAAAGGGAACATGCCAGCCGGATTGAGCGCAACACTTACTTCTATTACAGGAAATATTTTACAACAGCTTACTTTATCACAGACTGTGAATACAATCCCCATTGAACAATATCCTGCCGGTATGTATTATCTTGTTCTGTACGACGTTAACGGAAACAAATGGGTAGAAAAACTTACAAAGCATTAATCCTGGTTTTTTGTTGTTGGCTTGCTTCCTGTGTAAAGGATAAGCCTGGCACATTAAGTAATGCTACCCCAGGCTCATCAGGCAATGTATATATAGTTTGTGAAGGAAACTTCGGCAGCGGAAGTGCAACACTGTATGCATATCAGCCATTGCACGACAGTGTATTTGGCGATCTGTATAAAACCGTAAATCACCAGCCGCTTGGCGATGTATTTCAAAGCATGAAAAGAATTGGTGATCAGTTTTTCCTTTGTATCAACAATTCGGATAAGGTTGTGGTTATCAATGCTAACAACTGGACGCTTGAAGGAATTATAAACATACCAAAGCCGAGATATATTTTACCCATCAGCGCTACTAAGGCTTATGTATCCACTTTGTACAGTAATAAGGTGTATATCATTAACCCGCAAACAGAGCAGGTAACAGATACTATTACGCTGCCATGCAAAAACCCTGAGGGGATGTGCCTGTATAACAACACTGCAATCATCTGTACATGGGATACAGCGGGCAATAATATTTACCAGGTGGATATTACTAATGATAAAATAGTACATTCCATTAAAGTAGCAGGCTATGCACCGCAGGAAGCATTATTAGACAAAGACCAGATGTTGTGGGTAATGGCAGGGTCTGAACCGGAACGAGCCGGGACGCTGACCCGGCTTGATCCATCAACCGGCGCTATTCTTCAATCTTACTATTTCCCGGCAGTTGTGTATCCATTGAAGCCGGTATTCAATAACACTAAAGATACACTATACTTTATAGAGGCAAACTACAATTTTGGCATAACTAATAATGGCATATTCCGCATGAGCATTTATGATATGGCATTACCTTCTGTTCCCTTTGTGCAGGCAATGCAAAATCAATATTTCTATGCGCTGGGAATAGACCCCTTATCGGGCTACATATACATAGGAGACCCAAAGGGCTTTGTGCAAAAAGGCAGTGTATATATATATCGCCCTGATGGTACACAGGCCGGTAGTTTTAATGTAGGCTTAGGGCCGGGACATTTTTATTTTGATGAATGATTGTTGAACAATGTTTAGAGAAAGCGTAATAAAAATATTTTTACAGGTATCACTATTGACAGTGGTATTTAATTTTTTTATTGTTGACATACATGCGCAGAGCATTAAAGATACCACGCTTAATGAGGTAAGGGTGCATGGCAAGCATAAAGTATCCAACGACACACGCATTAATGAATTTTCCCCCGGACAAAAAATTACTACAATAGACAGCGCAACACTGCAACAATACCAATTGCAAAGCATGGCTAACCTTTTATCGCAACAGGCGCCTGTTTTTATTAAGTCTTATGGTTTTAATGGACT
Source organism: Chitinophagales bacterium (assembly GCA_044448445.1). Classification (GTDB taxonomy): domain Bacteria; phylum Bacteroidota; class Bacteroidia; order Chitinophagales; family Chitinophagaceae; genus Nemorincola. The sequence goes on along the minus strand of JBIOGX010000093.1, from coordinate 3,317 downwards.
GGCAACACTCAATTTCAGAGGCTCATCCGCAGCACAATCACAGGTATTGTGGAATGGTGTGCCGATACAAAATGCTGCGCTTGGCATTGCAGATGTGTCCACACTCCCTGTATTGTTTATGAACAAGGTAAACATTGTCTATGGTGGGTCGGCAGCGTTATGGGGCAGTGGTAATGTTGGCGGGGCGCTATTGCTGGAAAATAATGCTCCTGTTTTTGACAGTGCTGGGAAATCGTTATCATTAAGCGGCGGTATAGGTAGTTTTAACCAGTATTCAGGCGGACTTAAAGGAAGTATTTCCCGCAAACGATGGTATTTCTCCGCCAATGTGTTTGCACAAACAGCTTTGGACAATTTCTCTTATACCAATTCCGCAGGAGTGAAAGAAAATATGACCAACAGCAAATTGAAAAGCAATGCCGCTCTGTTGCAGGGCGCATATAAGATCAACTCACAGAATGTGGTCAGCCTTACTGCATGGTACCAGCAATATGACCGGCAGATACCTCCCGCATTATTTGAAACCTATTCGGATAAAAGAGAAATAGATGGTTCATTGAGATTACTTGCAGACTGGCACAAAAAAACGGATAACAATGAATGGTATGCTAAATCATCATTTACAAGAGATGAAATGAATTACAGTTACGAGGCTGTTGCATTGCATTGGGACTATATTACTTATCAATATTACCAGGAGGTGGGCTGGAAGAAACAATTTAATCAGTACGGGCAATTATTGATATTTACACCGCTGCAAATAGCATGGATCACACAGCCGGACAGTAACAAGTCAAAACAACAGGATAAAGTAGCGTTGGCTGGTGCCTACGATTTTAAACATTTTAATAACAGGCTCGACGTAGCAGTCAATGCAAGAGCCGAGATGATCAATGAGCAGTCTGATACCACCATCAGGAAATATATTTTTCTGCCAGGCGCCGATGCATCGTTTGCTGTTACCGAATGGCTGGGGATAAGGATCAATGCCCAACGTACCTACAGGGCTCCCACGCTCAACGAATTGTATTACTTTCCCGGAGGTAACGCAACCCTGAGGCCGGAACAAGGCTGGAATGAAGATGCAGGCTATACTGTGAAAGTAAAGTTTGGCAATTTTTCAATTTACCATGATCTGTCTGTATATAACCGCAATATACACGACTGGATAATATGGCTGGGCGGCGCTGTATGGACCCCTCATAATATCGCTGAAGTGCATAGCAGGGGTGTGGAGACGGAAAACAACCTGGTATATACCACCGGTAACTGGAAGATACACATTGGGGCAAACACATCTTATGTATTGGCTACTACTGTTACCAGCTATATCTATAATGACGGTAGCGTGGGTAAGCAAATACCCTATACGCCCCGCTACAACGGACAAATGAATATTGGATTTAGCTATAAGCGATTATACTTTAATTACAACCACACCTATACCGGTTACCGCTTCATTACTTCAGACGAATCAAGTTATATAACACCTTACCAGACCGGGAATGTGCAGCTCATGTACAATACTTTTATTGGTGATCATTCATTACAGTTCATTGGCCAGTGTAACAATATCTGGAATGAACAATACCAGGTAGTAAGCGACCGCCCCATGCCGGGAATAAATTGGCAGGCGGGATTTAAAGTGGGGATATTTTAGATATACAAAAGATCAATTGGGCATTCAATTAAGGAATGATCCCGAAGGGATCATACGTTTATAGCAAACATGAAACAACATAAAACCGATGCCGAAGGTATCGAATGTTATCAAGCTGATTATTCAACCTGATTTTCAATAGGGTAAGGTTTACAAACATTTTACTCCGTATATTTATCTTCTAATATTATCGGTATGTCTCAATTCGGTTGGTACAAGCTATCAATGATGTTATTTGTGTGTTTGTTTATTGCATGTAGCAAAAAAAATGCAAGCACGCCTGTTGATGCTGGTTTAAAGAAATATTTTAGCTATAAACCTGGTACATACTGGATATACTATGATTCTGTGAATTTGGAAACTGATAGCTTCGCAATTACTGATAATTATGTGCAACAATTTTCTGACAATAATGGTAATTCGTATGATTATGAAACAGATAAGATAATAGCTTATAAAAATGGAGTAGGTTCTTTTTCATCAGAATGGTATTTATATAATAAAGTGATACGTTATGAGTACGACAGCCGAATTGCAACAATTAATTATGATCCTTTATTTACTTTTCCTTATCTGCAGAGTGGTCTATTTTTTTCAAATGGTTTTGCTGAGTATGAAAACATAGGAAACTATCAGATAAACAATACAAATTACACATCTGTTTTAAAGATTTATTTCATTAGTGTGAAATATAATTACAATGATACACTATTAGTCAGTCCAGATGCTGGCATAATAAAAATGAGTATTCATCATCAAAGGGACACTGTGAGAATGATTGATTCAATAAATTATAGGTGGTCGTTGATTAGTTTTAACATTAAACATTGACACTTACAATCAAAAACGAAATAATTATTTTTCTCTAAAACCATCCTTATGTCTCAACTTGACTGGAGCAAATTCTCCCTTAAGATTTATATCAGTGCGCCCATGCAAAAGGTATATGACGCATGGACCACAAGAGCTAATCTTGAAAATTGGTTCTTACGCAAAGCTGAATTCAAAATGCCTGATGGTACACTGAGAGAAAATAATGATCAGATACAAAAAGAGGATACCTACGAATGGATGTGGCATGGATATCCCGATACTACGGCAGAACATGGGGTAGTAACTGAAGCAAATGGTAAGGACAGGTTTCAGTTTATATTTGGTAAGTGAAGATGACAAAATAAATGTTACTAAACGAGGCAGTTATTTTTCTTTTTTTTAAGGCGGGAAAACTGAGAATAGTGAACTATTTAAAGATTTTTCCAACGCGGAAAAAATGAAAAAGAACAAGTCAGTTGGTAATATTTATTTTGTCATCTTCACTAAGGCAGGTATAGTAACTGTTCAACTTAAGGATATGGGAGATGCTACAGAAATGATATTGACACAAACCCAGATACCTACAGATGAACAAAGCCGGATGAACTTCCATGTAGGCTGTTCCACCGGCTGGACTTTTTATTTTGCCAACATAAAATCAATACTGGAAGGCGGCCTTGACCTGAGAAATAAAAGTTTATCATATTCAAATGTAATAAATTCATGATTGCGTTATGTTTATAAAAAAATAACAAAAAATTATTGCAGTTACATAGAAAGTGTTTATATTGTATTGAATTTCACACTAAAATTTTAACGCAATGAGAAAAATTTACTTATTACT
>JBIOGX010000092.1:0-8105 GCA_044448445.1 Chitinophagales bacterium | reverse complement strand
CATTATCATAAAGCATTTTTTCAAAGTGCGGGGCCAGCCAGTTCCGGTCTGTAGCATAACGTGCAAACCCTCCTGCAAGCTGGTCATATATCCCACCTTCTATCATTGCATCTAAGCTGCGCAGGGCATGTTTCAAAGCCGGTTCGTACGCGGTAAAATGGTAATGCTCCAACAAATAACTGATCGCCATTGTGCCGGGAAATTTGGGGGCATTACCAAACCCTCCTTTTTCTATATCTGCCTGTTTCAGTAAGTTATCTGCTATTTCCCTGCAGGTTTCCTTATTTATTTCCGTATTGGTTTGTGTAAATATCTTTTGTGACGCCTGCTGCAGATGCTTTACCAGTTGTTCTGCCTGAAGTATTACCTCGTCATGGCTGCCCTGCCATATCTCTGTCATTCGTTGCAGCAATTGCAACCACGACGGACGGTTGTATGCCGGACGCGGCGGATAATAAGTGCCGCCGTAAAATGGGATACGATCAGGTGTTACAAACACATTGAGCGGCCAGCCACCGCTGCCCCCTATAGCTTGCACTGCATCCATGTATAAATGGTCCACATCAGGATGCTCTTCACGGTCAACTTTTATACATACAAAATGCTCATTCATGAATGCTGCAGTAGCATCGTCCTCAAAGCTTTCCTTTTCCATCACATGGCACCAATGGCAGGCTGCATAGCCTATGCTTACGATAACCGGTTTGTGTGCTGCTTTAGCTACTTCAAACGCTTCATCACCCCATGGATACCATGCTACGGGATTGTGCGCATGTTGCAGTAAGTACGGACTTTGCTCGTTTATCAACCGGTTTGCCATAATGTAAAAGTAATTAGCAATGGTTAAGTGAAGGATAGCTATAAAATCATATTGGCGGGTGTGTTTTGAATAATAACGCACCCGCTAACAAAATATTGCTTTTAGTTAATAATTATTTTTTGATGGTTCCCAGGAACATCTCTAATGCAGATACCATAGAGGGCGCATTAGGGGCAGGGGCTTTAATATCAAGGCGCAATCCGCTATCCTCCACAGCCTTTGAAGTTGTAGGCCCGAAAGCGCCTATCATAGTACCGTTTTGCTTAAATGCAGGGTTATGTTCAAATAAGGTTTGTACACTAAACGGGCTAAAGAATACGATCAGGTCGTAAGACGATTGCATAACCACGGCTATGTCATTGGAAACCATCCGGTACAGGGTAGCTTCGGCATATTTTATATTGTGTTTTACGAGGTATTGGGCAATATCATTTTTCGCGGTATCAGACACCGGGAAAATATACTTCTCGTTTTTATGCTTGCCAATCACTTCCAGCAAACCTGCGGTGCTGCCATCGGCAGAGAAAAACACCTTACGTTTACGGTATAGAATGAATTTCTGAAGGTATAATGCCACGGCTTCAGTGATACAGAAGTATTTCATATCCTGTGATACCTTCACCTTCAACTCCTCGCATATCCTGAAAAAGTGATCTACCGCATAGCGGCTGGTGAAAATAATGGCTGTAAACTCATTGATGTCAACCTTCTGTTTGCGAAATTCTTTCCCACTGAGACCTTCTACCCGTATAAATGCGTGGAAATCGAGCTTCAGGCTGTATTTTTTTGCAAGGTCGAAGTAAGGAGACTTTTCAGTTTCAGGTCGCGGCTGCGTTATCAATATACTGCTCACCTTCAGTTCCTTTTTCTCTGCACCCTTCTTTTGCGAACGAACAACTTTGGCCATATACAAGGATTATCGGGGGGTATGCCAGATAACTGTATATATGATGATATTGATTTAGTAATACATTAGACCTCTAACCAATAACTTCATTAGTACAGCTAACGGCAATAATTCCGAGGCGCAAAGGTACAAAATAAAATGGAATTTGCTATATTGAAAAAATGATCCGAATACCTGCCACGACCTGAAATACCTGTTCAACAACAGTATAGCTGATATTACAAAAGAAATAATTACCGCCTGTTGCGCCCATTCATGGTCAGCAAAAGCGAGGATAATGATAAAAGGTATCAGCATGATGCCTAAGACTTTATTTATAAGAAAAACATTGAATAAATAATGCTCCGTGATACCCTCTACCCGAAAAGCCCATCCGCTGAAACGGACAGCCGTATATTTCGCTAAATAAATCAACCCAGTACCGGCTATCAACATGATGATCAGCAATGAAGGCGGTATCACACCAAAAGGATGTGGCGTGAAAAACCGTACCACATAATATATATAGGCCCCACCGGCAAAAGTGAAGAAAATATTCATCAGGAAGTTAGGGAGGCCGGAGCCTTGCAATTGTTCCTTTAATTGCCTGTTACTTAAGGTAGGGTTCCAGAATGCACGCCATAGGTTAAGGAAATACCGCGTATCCATAAAGCGTATCAGGCCCAGCATAAGGCATAAAAAAAGTAAAAGATAAAAGTCAGCCGTTTGCGATATCATAACATGTGGCCGTTCTATATCGCTTATCACATATTTACCGGTCATCATCGGTTGTTCAGCGAGGAAATGATCTGCCATTTTTATAGCCCCCTGCCGTAGTGTTGCACTATCCGGGAAAATAAGAATACCATATTGCGCAGGCTCTACTTTAGCCTGCGCGCTGATGCTCAGCAGCAACATGATTATACTTAAAAATCTACCGGGAAAGCGCATAACAGACATGCAAATTTAGGCCTTAAATACCACGCCTTATTCATGAAGTTTGCAATGCTGCTATTTATTTATCCACTTTCAGATGTATTTATGTGAATATCTTTATTTATACCGCGCAAGGGATAAATTAGTGAATAAAAATTTCGCGCAAAGGCGCAAAATAATTGTTTGATAATCCGCCGCAATGGATAAAAAAATCAAGGCGCAAAGGTGTAGTGTAAAAAATCACTTTTTTATCCCTTGCGGGCTATATGTGAATATCATTCAAAAGGAATATAATAAACGCGATATGAATACAAAGTATTTTATAATGAATCACAAAGCCGCAGCAGGTCTCCAAAATACTTTGATACGTTTTGTATCCACCTTTCTTCCGGCTTGGGCAAGATCAAAATTATCCTGCGCACGTAACCAAAACTCAGGTGTGGTATTTTTAAAACTTTTGCTAATTTAGGGTCTGCTGAAAAAAGTAAGATTTCGGTAGGTATAAATGTACTTAAAAAGCAGGTACGATACATTCGGCATCGGTTTGTGGCGTTTAATATTTGCTATAAACATGTGATACCTTCGGCATCAATACATTTGTCCTTAACTAAATGACATTGACCTGAAGGCCGGGGCTACTATTTTTCCATTGTGTGTTTTTAAAGTAAATGGTATAATTCTTCAACAAAACCTAATTTCATAATCTTGTGTTTATGATTACCTTTATTCGCAATACCGCTCAAACGATATATGCTCAGTTATTTATCTAATAAATTTCGCCGGATAACTACAAACCAGTTATATCTTCCCGAACTGGATGGAATGCGTTTCCTTTCTTTATCGTTAGTGACATTATTTCATATACGTGGATATTTTTTAGAAAAAACAAACATACAATTTGCTGATAATCCTAAAGATTACTATTGGCTAAACAGATTTTTTGTCAATGCAGACAGAAGCGTTCCATTGTTTTTTGCTATTAGTGGATTTATCCTTTGCCTGCCTTTTGCACACCATTATATTAATCACGGTAAAAAAATTTCGCTGAAGCAATATTACCTGCGAAGAGTAACCAGGCTGGAACCGCCTTATTTTATTGTTATGATCTGTATTTTCTTAGCACAACTTGCACTTGGCACAAATACTTTTCATGTATTATTTCCCAGTTTATTAGCCTCATTGATTTATTCGCACAATTTTATTTTCCATCATTCTCCATTGGTTACAGTGGTAGCATGGACACTGGAAGTAGAAATACAATACTATATCCTTGCGCCATATTTATTCCGCTTACTCACATTGCCTAAAATTGTAAGAAGGTGCTTAATAGCCTCTTTAATTATCTTTTTTGTTATGATGCAATATTTATACCCACCGTCATTTTTAAGCATATATGGCTCAATACAGCATTTTTTGATTGGTATTCTCATAGCCGACTTTTACGTTTGTGGATTTGCCATTGATTTTTTCAAAAAAGGCTGGATAACACCACTGGCAGCAGTTGTCTTCCTTATTATGTTCTTCATGCCCCGTTGGGAATATTATCCCTACCCGAGCCGGTTACCATTGGCAATACTTTTCCCGTTCATGATTGGGTTATTTTATTATATTATACTCAGGAATGAAACAGTTAAAAAGGTTTTCAGCTATAAATTCATCCCAATTATCGGAGGCATGTGTTATACCACTTATCTTATTCATTACACTGTAATTTCCATGCTCGGGCGTTTCACGGTAAACATTCATTTTACCAATTATTACCTACCTAATCTAATACTGCAGTTTATATTGCTGATCATTCCGATATTGCTCATAGCGTCAGTATTTTATCTTTATATAGAGCGTCCGTTCATGTCAAAAAAATGGATTGAAAAGTTAATGAAAAAGAACAAAAAACGGGAAGAAACAAATATGCAGGCCGAAGTTGACGCCTGAGAACAGCCCAGATGCCCTTTTTTACTGCAATTCCCCATTTTCATTTCATTTTCCCCACATTATTTGTATCTTTGTTTGACCGCTACAGCTACTTCCCCATATTTTATTTTAATATCAGAGCTGCGCACCGGTCTTTACAAAACAGGAGCGTTATGACTAAGTACATTTTTGTAACCGGTGGTGTTACATCATCTTTAGGAAAAGGCATTATAGCAGCATCTCTGGCCAAGCTGCTCCAGGCGCGCGGACTCACTACCACGATCCAGAAATTCGACCCTTATATAAATGTAGATCCAGGCACACTCAACCCTTATGAGCATGGCGAATGTTATGTAACAGAAGACGGCGCTGAAACAGACCTGGACCTCGGCCACTATGAGCGTTACCTGAACACCTATACTTCACAGGCCAATAATGTTACTACAGGCCGCATATACCAGCATGTGATCAACAAGGAACGTGAAGGCGCCTACCTGGGCAAGACAGTGCAGATAATACCACACATCACCGACGAGATAAAACGCCGCATGCTGTTGCTGGGTGAGGACAACAAATACGACATAGTGATTACAGAGCTTGGCGGTACAGTGGGCGACATAGAATCACTGCCCTATATAGAAGCGGTACGCCAGCTTAAATGGGAGATGGGCACTGAAAATTGCCTTGTGGTGCATCTTACGCTGATACCCTACTTAAAGGCCGCCAAGGAACTGAAAACAAAGCCTACACAGCACTCGGTAAAAATGATGAGCGAGCACGGGCTGCTGCCAGATGTGCTGGTATGCCGTACCGAAGAGCCTTTATATAAAGAACTGAAGAAAAAAATAGCCCTCTTCTGCAACGTAACACAGGATGCGGTAATAGAAGCGCTGGACGCAGACACTATATATAGCGTGCCTTTAGAAATGATGCGCGAGCGGCTGGACGTAATATGCCTCGAAAAGTTAAAAATGCCTATAGGCGAAGAACCTGACCTGGCAAAATGGAAAGAGTTTCTTAACAAACTGCGCTACCCGAAAAGCAAGGTAACCATAGGATTGATAGGCAAATACGTGGAGTTGCAGGATGCTTACAAATCCATACTCGAAGCCCTGATACATGCAGGCGCTATGAACGAGTGCAAGGTAGAAGTCCGCAACATTCACTCTGAATACCTTACCAAAGAAAATGCAAAGGAAAAACTGCATAATGTTGATGCGATCCTTGTTGCGCCGGGCTTTGGCAGCCGAGGCATAGAAGGCAAGATAGACGCTATACGTTACGCGCGTGTAAATAATATTCCTTTCTTTGGAATATGCCTTGGTATGCAGATGGCCTGCGTGGAGTTTGCCCGCAATGTGCTGAACATACCCAAAGCCCACTCTACAGAAATGGACCCCGATACCGACCAGGGCGTTATCTGCATGATGGAAGAACAAAAAGCGATCACGCAAATGGGTGGTACGATGCGGTTAGGCAGTTATTCCTGTGAGCTCACTGAGCACTCGGTTACTGCCGGTATTTACGGAACCACTTCTATCTCTGAGCGTCACCGCCACCGTTATGAATTTAACAATTCTTACCTCAGCGCTTTTGAAAATGCCGGATTCATACCGGTAGGCAAGAACCTCAAGACCAACCTCGTAGAAATAGTAGAGTTGAAAGACCATCCTTTTTATATTGGCGTACAGTTTCACCCGGAATACAAGAGTACGGTTGAGAATCCGCATCCGCTGTTTGTAGCATTTGTAAAAGCCGCCAAAGAAGCCCAGGAACAAAGGAATGGCTATGCGAAAAGGCCGTATGAAAAGAGTGCGGTTTGATAATTGCTCAATAGCTGAATGGCTCAATTACTCAATATAGAGATTACGTTACTCAGATTTGCCAACCCCGAAGCTTCGGGGTTGGCAAATCTCTCATATAACACAAACGTCCGTTTGAAAAAAGCGCGGTATGGTTTGTGTAATTGTGAATTATATCCATTGAACTTCAAAATCCGGCACATTCGCCACATTCAACCCTTTCAGGGTAAACCCAATAAAACGCTATCGTACCCTGAGTTTCACTCAGGGCTATTAATATTAAAGCCTTTCAGGCTTATTCAACTTGGCGCCGACTTTTGATGTTAAAATGGAATTAGGGGTGTCGTTCTATAGCTTTCTCATTACAATCCAAATTCCAAATGACAAATTCCAAATTCCTAAGAAAGGCTTATCCTCTTAATATCCGCACCCAGGGCGTTAATGCGCTCGTCTATGCGCTCATAGCCACGGTCTATCTGATGAATGTTCTGGATGGTGCTTTTGCCTGTGGCGGACAATGCAGCTATCAATAGCGCAACACCCGCGCGTATATCCGGGGATACCATGTTTATACCACGCAGCGACACCTGCCTGTCAAGGCCTATGACCACGGCACGGTGCGGATCGCAAAGCACTATCTGGGCGCCCATTTCTATAAGTTTATCCACGAAGAATAGCCTGCTTTCAAACATTTTCTGATGCACCAGCACAGTTCCTTTAGCCTGTGTAGCGAGAACCAATACAATACTCAGCAGGTCGGGCGTGAGGCCGGGCCATGGATGGTCATAGACTGTAAGTATAGAGCCGTCTATGAATTTTTGTATGCGGTAATGTTCCTGTGCGGGTATGTGTATATCATCACCCTGTATGGAAAGCTCTATACCGAGATGCTGAAAAGTTTCTGGAATGATGCCGAGATGGTCTGCATCCACATTCTTAATAGTAAGCTCACTCTGCGTCATTGCGGCAAGGCCAATAAACGAACCTACCTCGATCATATCGGCAAGCAGGCGATGCTCGCAACCATACAATTTTGAAACACCCTCAATAGTAAGCAGGTTAGTGCTGATACCCGTGATATTAGCGCCCATGCTGATGAGCATACGGCAAAGCTGCTGTATATAGGGTTCGCAGGCAGCATTGTAAATAGTAGTAACCCCTTCCGCCATTGTAGCCGCCATGATCAGATTGGCAGTGCCTGTAACAGAAGGTTCTTCCATCAGTATTTTCGCACCTTTCAGCCTTTCGGTATCTAAGCTGAACATCTGGTTGTCGATATCATAAACAAAATCAACACCCATCTTCTCAAAGCCGCGTATGTGCGTGTCTAACCTGCGACGGCCTATTTTATCTCCGCCCGGCTGTGGTATATATGCCTTATTGAAACGCGCCAGCAAAGGCCCTGCCAGCATCACCGTGCCACGCAATTTGCCGGACTTTTTCTTAAACGCATGAGTGGTGAAATAATCAGGATCAATATTACCAGCCTGTAAAATAACCGTATTCGCCGATGGCCGTTCTACCTTCACGCCCATATCTTCAAGCAGTTCTATAAGCGTGTTCACATCCACTATATCAGGAACATTGGAGAGTGTTACACGCTCGTCTGTGAGCAATACAGCGCACAATACCTGCAAGGCTTCGTTCTTAGCTCCCTGCGGAATAATAGATCCGTTCAGTTGACGTCCGCCGCGAATTTCAAATGTGTTCATACCCCAAACCCCTAAAGGGGCTTCCTCATTTTAAT
>JBIOGX010000091.1:0-8129 GCA_044448445.1 Chitinophagales bacterium | reverse complement strand
TATGGGTTATAAACCATATAGGCAAAAACAGCCTGAAATCTTACTTTTACCCTTAAAGACAGTTTTTTGGTAAAATTAGTTGGGTTTTTCAATTAAAGAAGCAAAATATTTTATAGCTTTTTTCATTCTGCTGCCATACCAGCTAAACATTTCTCCATCCACCTGTATCACCTCGGCGTTTGTCAATACTGTTTTTATCTCCGCTATATGTGCTTTTTTGAAAGGATATGGCTCTGATGATAACAGAACCAGGTCTGTTCGTTTCTCCGTTAATATATCAAGTGTTATCTCCGGGTATCGCTGTTTGTCTGCCAACACATTTAGCCATCCCATCTGCTCTATCATATTGCTGATGAAAGTATCTCCACCTGCACACATCCACGGTTTTCGCCAGATGAAATAGGCAACACGTTTAGGTTTGTTTATGTTCTTTAATTCCGAAAATCCTTCTGTAATTTCTGCAGAGAGCAATGCTGCACGTTCGGCCCTGCCTGTCATTGAGCCTACATCGCGTATCATGTGCAGCGCATCATCTATAGTGTGTATATCGCTTACCCATGTAGGATATAGCGATGCCAGCTCTTCTACCTGCTCCTTTGTATTCTCTTCTTTATTAGCAATGATAAGATCAGGCTGTAAAGCTTTTACCAGATCTATGTGTACTGCCTTTGTGCCACCTACTCTTTTTTTATTTCTGTACCATTCATCGGGGTGCACGCAAAATTTTGTGATGCCCACTATCTCCTCATCCAGCCCCAGGTCATACAATAATTCGGTTTGAGAAGGCACTATGGATATAATACGTTTAGGCGGATAATTCACTTCCGCTTTATTACCCATCATATCCGTAAACACGCGTGTACCCATTACCTGAACCGCTTATAGAAAAACAATAAGATGTATCATTTGCCCCACTAAGATACATTTTTGCTTATGGTCAGATGAATTACTTAAGCTCATCAGAAAATATGGGTGCATTTCAAACTTGTGTGCAATTGCTTCTTTATCCCCAAGTTTCACCCAGGGCTAATGATAGTAAAGCCCTTTTGGCTTTTATTAAAAATATTATTATATTTATCTTTGTGCGACAATTTAAAATGTACTCCCAGTTACTTTTGACTTTTGGCTTTTTACCCCTTACCTTTGCGCAAAATTTCACGGAATATTTATTTATATAACGGATTCTTATGCTAAATGTTGGTAAAATCAAACAAATTATCGGGCCGGTTGTGGACGTTTATTTTGGTGGTGGCGGCAAGCTGCCCGAGATATTCAATGCCCTCGAACTGACCCGTGAGAACGGAGACAAATTAGTGCTTGAAGTGCAGCAGCACCTTGGGGAAGACAGTGTACGCGCGGTAGCTATGGATGGTACCGAAGGCCTTGTGCGTGGCACAGAAGTAAGGGATACAGGTAAGGCGATAGCAATGCCGATAGGCGAGCAGATTTATGGCCGCCTGTTTAATGTTACCGGTGATGCCATTGACGGGCTAAAAGCTCCTGATAAAACAAATGGCCGCCCAATCCACAACAAGCCTCCTAAGTTTGAGAACCTCAGCACCTCATCTGAAATATTATATACCGGTATCAAGGTTATTGACCTTATTGAGCCTTATGCTAAAGGTGGTAAGATCGGGCTGTTTGGCGGCGCTGGTGTAGGTAAGACGGTTTTGATCCAGGAACTGATCAACAATATCGCGAAAGCATACTCAGGCCTTTCGGTATTTGCGGGAGTAGGAGAGCGTACACGTGAAGGCAATGACCTGATGCGTGAAATGATAGAAGCAGGTATTGTAAAATATGGCGAGAAGTTCAGGCACAGCATGGAAGAAGGCGGCTGGGACCTTAACGCAGTTGACATGGATGAACTCAAGGAGAGTAAGGCTACCTTCGTGTTCGGACAAATGAATGAGCCGCCCGGAGCGCGTGCCCGTGTGGCCTTATCCGGCCTTACTGTTGCGGAGTACTTCCGGGACGGCGATGGTACCGGTAAAGGAAAAGACATCCTGTTTTTCGTTGACAATATTTTCCGTTTCACACAGGCGGGTTCTGAGTTATCTGCCTTGTTGGGCCGTATGCCATCGGCGGTGGGTTACCAGCCTACGCTGGCTACTGAGATGGGCCTGATGCAGGAGCGTATCACTTCAACAAAGAATGGTTCAATCACTTCCGTACAGGCGGTTTATGTGCCTGCGGACGACCTTACCGACCCGGCACCGGCTACCACCTTCGCTCACCTCGACGCGACAACCGTACTTGACCGTAAAATAGCTGACCTTGGTATCTATCCTGCGGTAAACCCGCTGGAATCTACCTCGCGTATTCTTACCCCGATCATTGTTGGTGATGTGCATTACAACTGCGCCAACCGTGTGAAGCTGATACTACAGCGCTATAAAGAGCTGCAGGACATCATCGCTATCCTTGGTATGGATGAGTTGAGCGAAGATGATAAAATGACCGTAGCGCGCGCCCGCAAGGTACAACGCTTCCTGTCGCAGCCATTCTTTGTCGCTGAAGCCTTTACCGGCCTCAAGGGGGTACTGGTGCCGATAGAAGAAACTATCCGCGGCTTTAACATGATCATGGACGGTGAAGTGGATGAATATCCTGAAGCGGCGTTCAACCTGGTAGGCACTATAGATGATGCTATTGCCAAGGGCAAGAAACTGATGGAGCAGGCAAAAAACTAATGTGCAAATGAGGTAATGTGAAAATGTGCAAATTTCCATTGACTGTTCACAGTTGTTTAATTTACATTGATATAATAATTAGTGAATTTGCACATTTGCATATTTTCACATTAACAAGTTTGCATATTTTCAAATTTGCACATTAACAAAATGGACTTAGAAATATTAACACCGGAACACAAGGTATATAGCGGTAAAGTGTATGGTATTCAGTTACCCGGCACTGAAGGCTCTTTCGAGATACTTGAAAACCATGCACCTATTATTGCTGCCCTCGGTAAGGGTAAGATGAAGGTGCTGAAAGACAAGAATAACAATACAGAAACTTATGAAATATCAGGCGGCTTTGTAGAAATGCTGAATAATAAGGCCAGTGTACTGATAGAAGACGCTACCGCGCTGGATTAGGATAGTGTCAGTACGCCGCCACTCCTTCAAAAACTTATTGTCATCCTACCCTCTTCGGCTGCATCTGAATAATAATTTATCTTTTAGGAACGTTGACAAAATAAATGCTACCATATTGCGAAGTTACCTGTCTGCAGCAGGCAGGTAACTATGCCACTATTGTACAACTTATTTCCTGACAAGCCCTAAAGGACTAATTGCCGAATTGTTCATCTGGTCAGGGTTGTAGTGCAAGAGCTGTTTATTGATCCTGCAAGCGTATAGTTGACAATGATGGTAGTCGCATTGAAAGTGCCGGTGCCACCGGAAATAGTAATGCCCCCGTTTGTAGTTGGCCCTGTATTTAATGTAGTGCTACTACAGTTCAAATCTGCGGAAAGATAAGCAAAGGGTACATTAATGAGCAGCTTGTCTGTCCCCGTCACAGTTACTGTACATGGGCTGATACCAGTACCGGCACCTGTATAAGATGTGCAAACAGTATTGCCGGAATAATTGCCTGCCAATGGTGGAGCACAATCAGTACCTGCATTAACATTGATAATGAAAGTTGATTCTTTTGTTCCCTGCGATGAGGTAGTATGTATAGTAACAGGAAAGGCGCCTATAGTATTAGCAGCAATGTGAAATGCAAACGTATCTGTAAAAGCCGGCAAGCCGGTTACTGTGGTGGGAGATACAGTAACCCCTGTTGGCAGTCCGTCTGCGGCTATGGTTACATTTTCATTTATCCCCGCATTATAGGTTGCTGTAATTGGAACGCGCAGGGTAGTGTCGGCATAAAGAGGTACATTAATATCGTGCAGACCACTGAGCGTATAGGCAAAAGGCGTACCAGGGGTGACTATGATATTGAATGTAAACGACTTTTTTCCAAAAGACCCGGAAAAGATCGTGACGGTAACGGGAAAAGAAGCCGCCGCAGTGATGAGGATATGATAGGTAACCTGGAATAAGAATGATGTAGTATCGGTTGCTGTGCCTGGTGATACGGTAACGCCCGGTGGCAGGTCGCCAATGTTAATAGTAACCGGTTCGTAAATACCCGCCGGGAAAGCAACATGGTAAAGTGCGGTAACAGTAGTATCTGCATATTGCCGCACAGTTATGTCTGATACACCGGTAACAGTATAATTACTGTTTGTGGAGTTACTGCCTGATTTTGAACAACCACTGATCAGCACAAGAATAAAAAGAAGGACTATATGGTATAGATTTTTCATTTTGCTATGATCAAGTTCAGGCGAATCTAACTATTTTTATTTAAAATACAGACTGGTTAAAAAATGACTGTATATATGTCGGGAAGTTTACCGGGACAGCAAAATTGAGTTGCAGGAATTACAGAACCCGCATGGGAAATAGTATTACGACAAATACTTCCCCACTATCGGCACACGTCTGCCTATTCCAAATGCTTTTGGCGATACACGGATGATGGGGCAGAACTGGTTACGCTTGTATTCATTAGTATTAACCAGTTTCAATATGCGCGATACGAGGGCGGCATCATAGCCCATATTTATAATTTCCTTCGGTCCCATCCTGCGTTCTATATATTGGTAGAGTATTGGGTCCAGGATTGGATATTCAGGCAGGGTGTCGCTGTCTTTTTGGCCGGGGCGCAGTTCTGCACTTGGCACTTTACTAATGATATTATCAGGGATGATCTCTTTGGTGCGGTTGATGTAACGGGCGAGTGCATAAACCTGCAGCTTGTAAAGGTCGCCAAGCACACTGAGGCCCCCTGCCATATCTCCATACAATGTACCATAACCGGTGGCGAG
Source organism: Chitinophagales bacterium (assembly GCA_044448445.1). Classification (GTDB taxonomy): domain Bacteria; phylum Bacteroidota; class Bacteroidia; order Chitinophagales; family Chitinophagaceae; genus Nemorincola. The sequence goes on along the minus strand of JBIOGX010000091.1, from coordinate 3,241 downwards.
TTCACTTTTATTGGAAGTATTCAGCAGTATAGAGCCAAACTTGTTTGACATGGCCATTACTATTGTGCCCCTTATGCGTGATTGCAGGTTTTCTTCGGCTACATTAAATGGAAGGCCTTGGAATACAGGACTTAGCGCTTTTTCAAACTCTTCAAACACTCCTTTGATAGGAATAGTATTGTAATTATTACCGAGGTTTTTTGAAAGTAGTACAGCATCGCTTACTGAGTGCAAAGTGGAAAACTGTGAGGGGAGTAATAAAGCGTTTACATTTGCCGCCCCCAATGCTTCACAGGCCAGCGCCAGCACTACCGCGCTGTCTATACCGCCAGATGAGGCTACAATGGCTTTCGTGAAGCCCATCTTGCTGAAATAATCCCGAATGCCGAGGAGTAGCGCCTCATATATTTTACCCGTACTTTTTCCAGGTTCAAATCTTTCAGGTGTTAATTTTATGATAGGTACCTTATCTGCACTACGCACTACCTTTTCTGTAAATGATCCATTGTCATTCCATATTACAGACTGCATGCACTCTGTAAAATAAGGCATCTCAGCCAGCAGGTCGCCATTGGAGTTCATTACCAATGAGCCGCCATCAAATACGATCTCCGTTTGAGAGCCAACTGTATTGCAATAGACCATAGGCAGTTTGTACTTCAATACATTTTGCTTTACAATTCCCTTACGGCCATCTGCATGTACATAATCAAAAGGGGATGCGCTGAGGTTGATCATAATATCCGGTTGTTGCTTTATCAACTCGTCCATAGGGCACACACGGTATAGCGGGTCATCGCCGAGGTTCCAAATATCTTCACAGAGGGTTATTGCCAGTTTCTTTCCTTTGAATGTCAGTACATTCCATTCATAAGCCGGTTCGAAGTAGCGGTACTCATCAAAAATGTCGTAGGTGGGCAGCAGGCTTTTATGTACTATTCCTTTTATCTCTTTTTTATAAAGCAGGTAAGCGCTGTTAAACAGGTTTTTACCTTCTATCTTAGGATTGCGGGAAGGGCAGCCCACTAATACGCCGATAGTATCAGCCACCTTGCATATTTTATCAATAGATGCCAGCCCCTGTTCTATAAAATCGTTGAACTCTAAAAAATCACGGGGAGGGTAGCCGCATACCGCCAACTCTGAGAATACAATAAGATCGCCACCTTGTTTTTTGGCCGCTTCAATAGCAGTAATAATCTTAGCTGTATTAGCTTCGAAATTGCCTATATGATAGTTTTGCTGTGTGAGGAAGATTTTCATGCTTTTAGTCGTGAGTCGTGAGTCAATAGTCGTAAGTCTGTGGAATGCAAAGTTATTCTAAGGAATGAGATCCCCATCTTGCAAATAATTTTCTAAACTCTTCTACAGATATAGTATCTTTTTCTATGGGTTCCTGCATTAGGGAAAATCAATTCCTGCATTTCATATTCACTTATACTGCACAAGGGGGTAAATTAGCTAATTTACATTAATTTATCATATATGCAATATTCAGCTAAAAAACATCCCCCTTGCCCCCTTCGCCCTACATCCCGACTATCGTTGGGACTAAAGGGGAATACTACATCAAATCAATTTTGCTATATACCAATCCGCCGTGGGGGGTAAAACATCACAAATTTACCCCTAGCCAAGTATAATCCTTCGACTATCGCAATTATGCTTCGAACGTACAAGAGTGCTACGCAAGGGACAGTGATCCACCAACGAATGTTGGGGACATAGTAGTAGAAAAAAGCCCGTACCCTCCTTCGTCCTGAAGAAAAATTGGGACTATGGCGGGCAAAGCGCCTCCTTCGCTATAGCCGTCGTTGAAACTAAGGCTATTGAAAAAGCTATGGCGGGCAAAGCACCCAACCTTTTACACTTTCCTGACAAATCCCGTTTTTTGATTTGGTTTTATACGTTGGTGGTTGGTTAGTTTTGCCAACGTTCCTTACATAAAAATTTTATGAAGATCAACCCCATGTCTATACAAAGATTATTTACAGCTATTTTATTATTTCCCTGCCTGTTGCTGAAGGCGCAGGAACAGAAAAACCTCGCTTACCCCGATGAAAGACATTTTAAAAATCTGAGACAGCTTACCACCGGCGGGGATAATGCAGAGGCATACTTCGGGTTTGATAATGAGCATATCACTTTTCAGCGCCAAAACCCTAAAGAGGGGATTATGTGCGACCGTATCTATTATGGCACGATCCCTAAGTCGGCAAAAGAAGAGTTTACCTATAAACTCGTAAGCACCGGGAAGGGACGCACTACCTGCGCCTATCTGATGCCGGACCACAAGCATTTCCTGTATGCCTCTACCCATCTTGCCGCTGATACCTGCCCGCCCGTACCTGACAGGAGCGTGATCAAAAAGTATGTATGGCCGGTATATAGCACCTATGATATTTTCATTGCAGACCTTAATGGAAAAATTACCAAGCAACTTACCAACACGCCGGGTTATGATGCGGAAGCAACCATTTCTCCCAAGGGTGATAAAATAGTTTTCACCAGCATGAGGAATGGCGATATAGACATCTACACCATGGACTTAGACGGCAGCAACGTGAAACAAATAACACACGACCTGGGTTATGATGGCGGCGCATGTTTCTCACCGGATGGTAAGAAGATAGTATGGCGTGCATCACGCCCCAAAACCGACCTGGAGATAAAAGAATACAAAGACCTGCTGGCACAGGGATTGGTGATGCCTACGCACATGGAGCTATACATAGCCAATGCTGATGGCAGCGATGCACACCAGGTAACCCACCTCGGTAAGGCTAACTGGGCGCCTGCTTTCACACCTGATGGCAAAAAGCTGGTATTTGCTTCAGATTATGAGTATGAGCGTGGTTTCCCGTTCAACCTGTACCTTATTAATCTTGATGGTACCGGGCTGGAGCGTATATCTCATGATGGCAGCTTTGATGCTTTCCCTATGTTCTCACCTGACGGTAAGAAGTTCATATTCAGCTCTAACCGCAATAATGGCGGCGGGCATGATACCAATGTTTTTATTTGTGATTGGGAAGACTAAAAATGTGCAAATGTGGGAATGTGAAAATGTGGAAATGGTTGCCTGTCGGGAGTAGGTGTATATATTGTATTTAAGCAGTTTTTCTTTTTCGGATCATTTTTTTGACGTCTTCCCAATCATAAGATTTGCTTTCGCCATTAAGATGCTTTCTTCGTTCTTCATTTAAAAAGATAATACCGAATAGACACCTAAAATTGTTAT
>JBIOGX010000090.1:0-8176 GCA_044448445.1 Chitinophagales bacterium | reverse complement strand
TAGTTAAGGAAGTCCGAAGGACTAGAATGTGAATAGCCGCCGGTGAAACCGGCGGAAAAAGACGTAAACATCAACCCCAAAGTGGGTTGAATGTGTGCTTGGAAATATGGTAATCGCTTTACTTAATGACATTGGCCTTCAGGTCGGGGCAACTAAAAATTCACTATTTCCCAATTAATCTTTTAACCAACCTGCCTGCCGGTAGGCAGGTTAACCCTTTAACCAATTAACCTTTTAACCAATTAACTAATTAACCTATTCCCAATTCCATTTTAGTTAATTTTGACCAATGAAAGTTCGCGTACGTTTTGCGCCAAGCCCAACCGGTGGGCTGCACCTCGGTGGTGTGCGCACTGTATTATATAATTACCTTTTTGCCCGTGCTCATGGTGGCGATTTTGTGCTGCGCGTGGAAGATACCGACCGCAACCGTTTTGTGGAAGGCGCCGAGCAATACATCATGGACTGCCTGAAGTGGTGTAACCTCGTACCGGATGAAAGCCCCGAAAAGGGCGGCCCTTATGCACCTTACCGCCAGAGCGAGCGGAAACATTTGTATTATGAATACGCAAAGAAACTCATAGACTCCGGCCATGCTTATTACGCTTTCGACACTACCGGCGACCTCGAAAAAATGCGCAGGGATCACCTGAAAGATGAACACTCCGTACCGCAATACGACCATACCACGCGGATGCACATGCACAACTCCCTGTCCTTGCCTGCAGATGAAGTAGCGAAGCTGCTCGAATCCGGTACACCCTATGTCATCCGGATAAAAATGCCGTACCGGGAAACCATAACCCTCACCGACATGATACGGGGCGAAATAGCTTTTGACAGTTCATTGGTGGATGATAAAGTATTACTCAAAGCCGATGGTATGCCTACTTACCACCTCGCTGTGGTTGTTGACGACTACCTGATGAAGATAACACACGCCTTCCGCGGCGAGGAGTGGCTGCCCAGTGCACCGGTGCATATATTGCTTTGGGAATACCTCGGCTGGAAAGAGCACATGCCGCTGTGGGCGCACCTGCCGCTGATACTGAAACCTGATGGTAACGGCAAGCTAAGCAAGAGAGACGGCGACCGTTTGGGCTTTCCCGTATTTGCTATGAACTGGACCGATCCTAAAACCGGTGAGACCACCAGGGGTTTCCGGGAAATGGGCTTTTTGCCGCAGGCCTTCGTGAATATGCTGGCTATGCTCGGCTGGAACTCTGGCGCTGAACAGGAGATATTCTCGCTCGATGAACTGGTGGAAAAATTTTCCATAGAAAGAGTGCATAAGGGCGGCGCTAAATTTGATTTTGAAAAAGCTAAGTGGTTCAACCACCAATACATACAACGTACTGATGATGGTACACTTGCTGCGCTTGTGTTGCCATATATAAAACAGGGAATGAAGGAACAGGGGTTTGAGCTTCGCCTGCCGGCAGGCGGGTTTGTTACGAAGGTTATCGGTTTAATAAAGGATCGCTGCTCCCTGCTTCCTGATTTCTGGAATCAGGGACATTTCTTTTTTGCCACTCCCGCCACTATAGACGATGCAGTAATAAAAGAAAAATGGAACGACCGGAAGCAAACGTTCTTTACCGCACTTGCCACAGAACTCCCGCAATTACCCACATGGACACACGACGCCATAGAAGCCTTCACTAATGAATTGGCAACAAAACATGGTCTTAAAAAAGGTGATGTGATGCTGCCCCTGCGCATAATGCTGGTAGGCGGTAAATACGGGCCGGGCGTGTTTTTAATTGCAGAGGTGATCGGGAAGGATGAGGCCATAAAGAGAATTAAGAATGTCATTAGCTGACCTGCCTGCCGGTGTGATGATTAGCTGATGACCCTTCGCAAGGCATGAAATGAATTAACTGGCAGAGTCTTGCAGTCACGATGTTGTAGGTGAGGAACACTAACAACGGCGAAAAAGAACAAGATGGCGGTAGTTATTTTGTTATCGTTCCCTAATTCCTCCTGTCTATACCCCAATATAATTTCTGGCGGATGGTTTTCAGAAAATTATGCTCATCGGGGCGAACAAGGGATACGAGGAAGTTCTCTCTTTTCACAGCGAGTTGCACATTGCTTTTTATGATTTCGGTGCGCGCATCCAGCGTGCAAAGAAACTGCTCGGTGCGGCCTTCTATTTCAAAGGAAATGACATTGTCGTCTGGCACAACAATTGACCGGGTATTGAGGTTGTGCGGGGCTACCGGCGTGATCACAAAACTGGATGTTTGCGGGAATACTACAGGTCCGCCGCAGCTTAACGAATAACCCGTAGATCCTGTAGGAGTGGCCACTATAAGCCCGTCAGCCCAATAGGTATTAAGGAACTCGCCGTTAAGATAAGTATGTATCTTGATCATAGACGAAGTATCCTGCCGGTGAATGGTAAATTCGTTGAGCGCGAAGGGTGAGCCGTTGAAGAGGGGGACGCTGGAATCCAGGTGAAGCAATGTTCTTTTCTCCAGGGTATAAGATCCGCGCATGAGCGATAAAATTGCAGCTTCCACTTCCTCTTCGGGAATAGCTGCGAGAAAGCCTAACCTGCCAAGGTTGACGCCGATAAGCGGAATATTGGAATTGCCCACAAAACAAACCGCATCAAGCATCGTTCCATCCCCGCCCAGGCTGAAGAGCATATCTGTTTGAGCAGGAAGATCCTTCTTGCCGGTAAACATACGAGGGGTGACGGTAAAAGGAATGTGGGGTTGCAGCCTTTCGTAGAAGCCCTTGTAGAAAACCATTTGTAACTTATGGTGTTCTAATAGTTTCAGTATGCGAAGCAGTACAGGTATATCCTGCTCATCAAATGTCCGGTTGTAAAGCGCTACTAACATAAACCCCTTCTTGTTCCCCGCAGAGGCGGGGAAAGTTATTTTTTAATAGCAGGCAACTTCCCAATTACTTTAAATGTCACGTCCCTTTAGGGTGGGACGGAGGGTTTTACTCACTATTGAAGTGTAAATATAATCCATTTTGCGTCAAATAGTTATAGGCAAATTCAAAACGAATCTTTATATCATATAGTGTAACTACATCAAGCCCTATGCCGGCGCTATACAGTAAACGGTTGCTCAAAAAACTATTGCCCGGTATAGGACTATTGACAGGGCTGTTGATATAACCGGCGTCAAAAAATATTTTCGGATAGAAACGTAAGGGTATTGCAGTAAAATATTTAAGCGGGAAAGAATAAGTTTTATTAAAAATTTCGCGTTTGAGGTCAAAACGGAGCAGGCCGTAATTGTTGCCATCTATAATGTAATATTCATAGCCTCTTACATAATCGGTCTGTGTGCCGAGGCCGCCACGGAAATAGTAGGGCTGGTCCTGCAGGTACATGAGCCTGCCACGGAAAACAAAAGAGTAATACCACTTAGGAAGCATGTTGTGAAAAAAACCCGCCTCGACATTCAGATAGCTTTGAAATTTTAAACCCTCAAAACCAGAACGTACTACTGCCTGGCTAACTAATTTAAATCCCTTCAGTGAGTAGTTCCAGTTATCCACACCATTGTATTCATAACGGTAGTAGAATTCGATAAAACGAGTTTTGTTACTGCTATCCGTGTAGTAATCGCGGTTGAGCTTTATAATAGTATCGTTTACGCTGTAATCTTTATAATTTACCTGGAAAATATGCCTCGATGCGTATGCAGGGCGATAGATATAGCTGATACCACCTTCAAACTGGCGCAATATTACCGGGCCGGAGTATGTTCCCGCATAGAGCAGCTTATTGGAATCGGTAGTGTAGTAGGTTTGCCTGCTTTGTGCATAGCTTAGCGAAAAGCCTATGCCATTTGTCTGGTCGTGGTTAATGTACGGACGCATATAACTGATGCCGAGCTTTTGTGTATAACCTTCCTGCGCGGTTATAGCAAGTGTTTCCAGGTTGCCGCGAAAATTTTTATCGGTAATGGTAAGGCCACCCGTGATGCGGCGCAAGTCATGGTTTTCTTCTACCCACCAGGTATTGAAATTCCGGTCTGCAAACTGCACTATGATGGATGGGATAATATTCCAACGCTCTTTAACTTTTATATACCAATCTATTTCTGTACCGGCCTGTTCCGTATGCTGATCTACTTCATTAAAAAGCTGAAGGTTAAAAAGCCTTAGTTTGTTTTGATACTGCAGTGCCTGTATAGAATCTACCGTGAGCATATCTCCTTCATGAATACCTATTTCCCGGAGGATGACCGCGCGGCGGGTAACATTATTCCCCTCAATGATTATTTTGCGCAGCGTAACTTTCCCGATTGTATCAGCGCTTCCGGCAATGGGTTGCTTTTCCTGGCTATAAACACAGGAATAAATGAACAGGAACGGGAAAAGAATCAGCAGGAAATATCTCATGTTAATATTGTCGCAAGATAATAATAGAATGTGATGAAATGTGATTGGAATGTAATCTAATGTGATGAAAAGGAAATACTGCTGATTTAGGTGCTGCTTTATTTATTAACTTTATCGGGTAAATAGTAAATGAAGCGGTTTCTTATCATTATATCGTTATTAGTATGCCTTGCGGTAATAGGCGCCACTTCTTGTGTGCATAAACCACAGGGGGTGGTAGCGCCTGCTGATGGCAACTACCCTGCTGCAGTTGCTAAGATCATTCTTAATAAGTGTACCTACTCAGGCTGCCATAATCAGGCCAGTTACCAAAACGCCGCAGGCCTTTTGCTCGATACCTGGGAACACATGTTCAACGGCAGCGTCACGGGTGCGCAGGTTATCGCCTACAGTACGAAATTCAGCCCATTGCTGTATTACTGCAATGTTGATTCTTCCCTGGGCATAGTGTCAAAAGACCCCGGGCATTTAGACACGCCGCTATCGCATGATGAATACATGACACTATACAACTGGATAGCCCGGGGGGCGCCGGATAAGAACGGAAACATACCCTTCGCATCAAATGCAGATACCCGGCAAAAAATATACATTACCAGCCAGGGTTGTGATCTGCTAATCGTGATAGATGCTAAGAGCAGGGTGGTCATGCGCTATATACCTATTGGCATGAACGCAGCCCAGATAGAAAGCCCGCATGATGTAGAGATTTCAGGCGATGGCATGTATGCCTATGTGCCCTTATTTAATGGTAACTACGTACAAAAAATAGACACACGCACAGATACGGTTGTAGGTAACGTAAATGTGGCGGCTGTCACCTCTGGCGGCACTGGCGGAGGATGGAGCATTATCAGCCTCTCGCCGGGTGATACTACTTTGCTCGTAAGCGGATGGATGTCCAACGGCTATGTTGTGGCGGTAAGAACAGGTGGTATGACCGTTAGTGGCCCTTTGTCCATTGACAGATTTTCTGGAGGAACAAGCGATTTCCCATATCCTCATGGCTTAGCGAGTAATGCTACTTTCGATACCTTTTTCGCAACGCTGCAGTATGGCAATGTTGTGAATAAATACACTTTCAACGGGGGCTATCATAAAAAATATGTAAGCGTTAACGGGCAACCTGCTATTATTACAAACCCTTCTGATGCTGCGAACCCTAACCCCCACCAGGTAGAGATGTCCCCTGATTATTCCCGGTATTTTGTTACCTGCCAGTCAACCAATGAAGTGCGCGTGATGGACGCCCATACGGATACGGTAATAGCTGCAATACCCGTAGGCACTTTTCCGCAGGAAATGGATTTGTCGCTATCGAAGCATTATTTGTTTGTGGCCTGTATGGAAGATGCAGCCAATCCCCAACCCGGGCGGCGCGGCTCAGTTTATGTAATAGATTATAATACCTATGCGGTAGTAAAAATATTGTATGGTGATTTTTACCAGCCGCATGATGTTACTGTTGATGAGCAGGGCGGGCTTGTATTCATACCAAGCCGGAATGCTAACCCCAACGGACCGGCGCCACACCACTCTTCAGCCTGTGGCGGCAGGGACGGATGGTATAGTGTATATGACCTGAATACGCTGCAACCTGCTGATAATAAACGGTATGAAGTAACAGTAGATCCTTACGCCAGTGCCGCAAGATTTCATTAGGGGCTGGCGGGACATTTTTACTTTTTATTTTTAATTTTTTACTTTTAAAAACATGCTGACAGTATCATTACACGGAATAAAAATACACGCACATCACGGGCTTTACCCGGAGGAGCATATATTGGGCAACAGGTTTGAAGTGGATGTGGACTTATGGCTCCCTGATACCCGGCCATGGCCATTTGCCGATTATACGCTCATACGAAAAATAGTAGCGGATACTTTTGAAATGCCCGGCCAACTATTAGAAACTTTTGTTGCCAATATTCACGCTTCCTTAAAAGAAAAAATACCTATATCGGAAAAGATACGGGTGGCAGTGAGAAAGTTACACCCTCCTATGCCGGGAGAGGTAGGGTATGCGCAGGTTGTTTTTGAAGGATAATTGGTTAATAGGTTAAATGGTTAAAAGGTTAAAGAGGCAAAGGGATAATTGGTTATTTAAGGTTTGCTTTTTCTATGGTAAAATTTAAGCCATCGGGGATATTCAACGCTATACGCTTTTCATTAAATTGTTCTAATGTCAATGGCCCAATTAACCCGTTTTTGGTTCCCCAATCCATACCTTTCTTTATTGGCAGAATATAGTAGTTGGTAATTTGTTTATCTCCATCGGGGTGTTGTTTTACAATTATATAATGCTCATTATACCCAACTGCAAAAACGGTTTGCGCAATAACAATTCCATAAATACTTTCAATACCGGTTTCATGATAAGCTAAACTTAATTGTCCTACGTCATCTCGGGCTACTAGAAAATAGTTGCCAAAAATATTTTCCTTTATGGCTAATCCGCGGCCTCCACAGCCGGAAAACAGGCATGCGACTATTATATATAATACTATCCTTTTCATAGATTTAATCAGATGTTACTGTCCAATAATTTTTCTAAAGCAGTATCATAAGCTTCTTTCCAGTCGCTGATAAAGCCCCAGCTTTCATCGTCTATACAGATCTCGTTATTGGCATTTACAATACCTATTTTGGTATAGGGTATGCCTTTCAGTTCTGCTTCAAAGAGCGCATGTATATCCGGGTTAACGGTTACGATCACCCGGCTTTGCGCCTCACCAAACAGCGCGGCATCTTTGCGGATATCATTGCCGGTATGAATGGAAAAGCCAAGCCCATTCGCCATTGCGCTTTCGAGCAGGCAGGCGAACATACCACCTTCAGAAATATCATGAGCTGATTTTACCAGCTTTTCATTTATAAGGCGAATAATAGTCTGCTGCAACTGGTATTCTTCTTCCATGTCGAAATACGGCGCAGGGCTGTATATAACATCGCATATATGGTGCAGGTATTCGGAACAATTAATGTCGTTCCTGTTTTGCCCTAAGAGATATATACTATCTCCGGGATGTTTGAAACCCAGCGTCATTTTCTGGTCCAGTGTATCCAGTACGCCAACCATTCCTATTGTTGGTGTAGGATAAACAGGGCCATCCTCGCTTTGATTGTAGAAGCTCACATTGCCGCCGGTAACAGGTGTGTCGAGCTTGCGGCAAGCCTCACCCATACCTTTTATGGCATTGACAAACTGGTAATACACTTCAGGATTGTAAGGGTTGCCGAAGTTGAGGCAGTTAGTAATAGCAACAGGTAAGCCACCACTGCATACAATGTTACGTGCAGCCTCGCTCACGGCTATCATTGCGCCCTTGTAGGGATCTGCAAATACATAGCGGCTGTTGCAGTCGGTAGTAACGGCAAGCGCTTTCTTCGAGTCGTGAATGCGTATGACGGCGGCATCGCTTGCCTCATTGGTTTGTGTGTTGCCGGTCATTACCATGCTGTCATACTGCTCATATATCCAGCGTTTGGAGGCGATGTTGGGAAGCTGTATTAATTGAAAAGCGACATCTTTCAGGTCGGCAGGCACTGCAATGTCAGCGGGGTTAAATTTTTTAATTTCTGCAAAATAGGCAGGCTCAACATAATCACGCTCATATACCGGTGCGCCGCCGCCAAGCACGAGGCTTTCTGCAGGCACATCGGCAACAAGCTGGCCATTCATGTAGTACTTCAGGTAAGGGTTATTGGTTACCTCGCCTATCTGCACACAGTGTATGTCCCACTTGTCGAAAATTTTCTGCACTTCGCTTTCCCTGCCTTTCTTCACTACTATGAGCATGCG
>JBIOGX010000089.1:0-8233 GCA_044448445.1 Chitinophagales bacterium | reverse complement strand
GTGCCGCCGCCGGTGGCGTCAGACAAGGCTATGGTAAAACTCACACAAACAGTGGTAGGCCCGGTGATTGTGGCAGGTAACGGGTTGACCGTTATAGCCCTCGTTACATAGCAGCCGGTTGCCGAGAGCGTATAGGTAGTGGTAAAACTGCCTGCGGAAACACCAGTTACAACACCCGTATTCGGGTCAACAGTAGCTATGGATGTATTGCTGCTGGACCAGGTACCGGCGGCAGTGGCGTCACTTAATGGTAAATTGGCATTTACGCAGACGGCATTACCTCCGAGAATAGGAGTAGGCAAGGGGTCAACTGTTATCGGGTAAGTGACGGAGGGGCACGCACCCGTGACATAATTTATATTAAGAGACCCGGGAAGAATACCCGTGACAAGCCCGCTAAGCGGGTCAACCGTTGCTAATGTTATAGCGGTACTGGACCAGGTACCACCTGGTGTTCCGTCAATTAATGTTATTGTACCCCCGCTGGCGCATACATCCGTAGGGCCGGTAATGGCCGTTGGCGGATTGTTTACAAGAATTGTAGCATTAGCGGCGCAAATGCCAAGTTTATAGCTAATTACATCTGTACCTGCAACAGCCCCCCCGACAACAGTGCCATTGATAACCGTTGCTATTGAGGAATTAGAAGTAGTCCAGACCCCGCCTGCAGTAAGATCAGACATATAGATCGTATTACCACTGCATACAGTAGTGGTAGTAGTAATTAATGGAGCGGGCGATGGATTAATAGCAAGAGGGGTTGTATAAGCGGTTGTGGTTGCGGTATAAGCGCCGCAGGCAGCCATAGCAGTTAATGTATAAACTCCGCCGGATGTAGCAGTAGCTATGGCAGTAGTGCTGAGTAATGTAGAAGAATAGCCACCCGGCCCTGTCCAATGATAAGAAGAAGCCCCGGTAGCCGCACCTGTAAGGGTAAATGTCTGGCCGGTGCAAATAGGAGAAGGAGTGACAGATGCGGTAACGCTTGTTGGTGTCCAGCAATAAGTTACCATCAGGTAAGGAGCGTGGGGGCCGGCTATAACTCCTGTAGAACCGGTCTCTCCTTTAAAGTTATATACATTGCTACCGTTACTGGAGAAGGAAATAGAAACTGCCGAAACGCCTGCGTTCGCTAAAACCCAATTAGCTATCGGAGAACCGGTGCCTCCCGTCATGGTGAGGTCGCCAACGCCGGTAGGTGGCAGATAATAGGTTCCCATCATGCCAACTGAAGTGGCGTTGAAAAGCGTAGTGGGAGTACCAAATGCCAGAGTAGTGCAATCAGTATATAATAAGGAAGCGGGAGTTGTAACAGTAGCAAGGGACCCTGTATGGCCTATAGTGAGACAAGAAGTACCAAACGTACCGGATGTAAACCCGAACACGTTAACCCCGAGTACAACCGAAGATATTACAACACCTCCCGTAGGAATTGAACTAAGGTCAAATACGGCATAACCCGCCTGGTAGGTAATAGACGGGGTCTTGGTTACTGCAATAATATTATCATTGCGGGTATAGGCACCCGAAGGAAAACTCTGGATTGCAGATCCGGTAGTGTATGAGGTAAGTGCGCCGGTAGCATATATAGTATCTATAACTTGTGCACCGGCTGCAAAACTTATGCAAAAAAGCAAGCAAAGAAAATAGACTTTTTTCATATGGTTTTAGTATAAAAAGGTTAAGTATTGACTATAAGCGTTTAAAAATACATTCATCCACGTAAAATTAAGAAATAATATTAAATTCTGATTAAGAAAATTAATATTATACCCTTGCCTTGCAAAATAAGGATAAATTACCAAATAGCAAAACTAAAAAATGATTTTTTTTGGCTTGGCTATTAATTTATTAACTATCGGCTTATAATAAATATTATGTAGATTTGGAAGAGGAATAGATCCTTAGATTTGTTTCAGGGTTTCCGCTATAAATTATGCCTGTTCCTTAACCCGGGCAAGCCGGAACCAAAAAGGATTTAATAACCCCGATAGTTGTCGGGAGGGGTTATTGGAAAAATATTTTGCCAAAAAATGTACCAATTTTATTTTTAAGGTACTACAAATTTTCATAGATATGAAAATAGGCCGCTAAAAGCAAGTAATCCAAAGTGACAACATGTTGTTACTTTTATTGCGTTAAGCGCCTGATTAATCTTTTAAAATGACCGGACAACAAACTATTTTTCTCGCTAAAAGTGAAATAAAAACTCATGACCTTGTGCATAAGCGCAAGATCTCGTTTAATATCCAGAAGTATAATGATAGCGTAGTGAAGGGCAAACACCAATTTGCCAACCTCAATATAGCCCGTGAAAAAGCTAAAAACGTAAAGTGGAAAATCATAGAGAATCTCGATAAATACTTAGAACAGTTTGAAAAAAATTTTACTGCCCACGGGGGAAAACTGATATGGGCGGAAACCGCAGAGGAAGCATTACAGGCTGTATTGCAGATATGCCGCGAAAAAAATACCAAACAGGTGGTGAAGGCCAAATCAATGGTAACGGAAGAGATACACCTGAACTCTTTTCTTGCGGAACATGGTATTGATTCGGTGGAAACAGACCTCGGTGAATACATACAGCAACTCGACGGGGAACCGCCATACCATATAGTAACGCCCGCCATGCACAAAAGCAAGGAGGATGTGGCAAAAGTATTTCATGACAAGCTGGGAACGGAACCTAACCTCACCCCGCCGGAGATAACAAAAATTGCCCGCCGCAACCTGCGGCAAAAATACATCACCGCTGAAGTAGGCATAACCGGCGGTAATTTCCTGCTTGCCGACACAGGCGGGGTATGCGTTACGGAGAATGAAGGCAACGCACGTCTTTCGGCAGCTTTCCCGCCCACGCATATCGCGATAGTGGGCATAGAGAAATTACTGCCGTCTGTCAACGACCTGCAAATTTTCTGGCCGTTGCTCGCTACTTATGGCACAGGGCAGCAGGTAACTGTTTACAATACCATCTTCACCGGGCCGAGAAAGACAGATGAAACAGACGGACCGGAGGATATGTACGTCATCCTGCTGGATAATGGCCGTACCAACCTGCTGCGCAAAGAAGTGCGGGAGAGTATGTACTGCATACGGTGCGGCTCCTGCCTCAATGCCTGCCCGGTATATAAAAACATCGGGGGCCATGCTTATGGGGCTACTTACAGCGGCCCGATAGGTTCGGTAATAACGCCGCACCTGGAAGGCATGAAAGAATACAAACACCTGAGCTATGCATCCAGCCTTTGCGGCAACTGTACGGAGGTATGCCCTTTGAAAATAAACATACATGAAATGCTGCTCGAAAACCGCAACATGGCGGCAGAAAGCAATCTCAACGGCTATTCGGAAAATATGTCGTGGCGGTTATGGCGCGATGCCATGATGAGCCGCAGGATACTGAATAGCGCGGGAGCAGGCCTGAAGAATAAAGTGGTCAACATGTTGTTTAAAAAATCGTGGGGCAGGCATAGGGGAGAAATACTTTTCGCAGCTACATCCTTTAATAAGATGTGGAAAGACAGGGGTAAACCATAACTTCCATACATGGAAACTATAGTTGTATATAGCGCCGAAAACAGCAACCGTCTAAGATATGTTCTGGACTGGCTGCTTAAGGAGCGGTTACAACTTGACTACAGGATTACCCGCGATGAACATAACGTTGCTAACCTTCCTTTTTTTATTGCTTATGGCAAGCATATACCCAACAGCCTCTCTATTCCTGATGAACGGCTGCTGTGGGAAAAAGGAATTCAAAAATTATCGCCCAGGGCCGGCAAATGGAACGATCTGCCCACGCTGTTCGCTACACCGGGTGGCGCTTACATTATACCGTTCGACCTGTTTTCCGCCGCCTTCTTTTTACTGTCTCGTTATGAAGAATACGACCATTTTAACCATGATAAACATGGCAGGTACCCGGTCACAAACAGCACCTTGTATAAGAACGGCTGGCTGATGCGCCCGATATTGGACGAATGGGTTTCCTCATTCAGGAAACAATTGCAATCAATGCTTGGTATCAATATACCTCCAACTCCTTTTGTATTTCAGCCAACTTATGATGTGGACATGGCCTATTCGCACCTGCATAAAGGCATAGGGCGCATTGCAGGCGCTTATATGCGTGCGCTGCTTAAGGGGGATGTAAAGCAAATAAGTGAACGTACACAGGTACTGAAAAACAAACAAAAAGACCCTTTTGATTCCTTCAGGTGGCTAAGGCAATTGCATAAGCAGTATGACTACAAACCGCTCTATTTTATTTTAGCGGCGGCAAAGACAACTGCGTTTGATAAAAATATTCACCCGGAGCATCCTGCTATGATGCGGGTGATAAAAAACCTGGCAAAAGAAGGGACTATCGGCATACATCCCTCTTATTATTCAGAGCATCATGATACGCTCGCTAAAGAAAAAAACATACTGGAGCAAATTGCGGGCAGAACCACCCATATATCCCGGCAGCATTATATTAAGATCAGGATGCCGGACACCTACCGGCTGCTTTTGAGTAATCGCATTGAAGCAGATTATAGTATGGGATATGGCTCCCATCTTGGCTTCCGTGCAGGAACAGGAAACTCATTTCTGTGGTACGACCTCGAAAAGGATATGGCCACGCAACTCCGTGTTTACCCCTTTTGTTTTATGGATACGACCGCACATTTTGAAGCAAAACTCTCTCCTGCCGAAGCATTTGAAAAGCTGGACGCCATGAGCAAAGTGTTAGAGCAGACCGGGAGCATGATGATCACGATCTTTCACAATTTTTCTCTCGGTACCAGCAACGAATGGAAAGGATGGCGGCAGGCTTATGAGCATTTCCTACAGGAAAAAACCACACAGCTTAGGAAAGATGTGGAACCTTCTGACTGACCTGAAAGTTTTACTTCTTTATATATACGCTTGTACCTATGCCTACAAAACTATAAAGTTCTTCAATATCTTTATTTTTCAGCGCCACACATCCATCGGTCCAGCATACACCAAGGTCTATCATATCATCGCCGCCTTTCCATACGCCATGTATGCCCACATCGCCGCCTATACGTGCCGATGGTGGTAATATCCCTGTCGCCTTAAGCCTGTTAAACCTCGCTATTGATGAATCATTTGGATAATTCAACAGCATGAATTTATGGTATTTCGAACTGGGATTTTTATTCTGTATTTTAAACCACCCTTCCGGTGTAGCGCGGTCTCCTGCCATCATTTTATTTTCCAATGGTTTGGGCCCGAATACCGCTTTATACGATCTTATCTTTCTCTGGCGGTAATATACCTCTACCGTATATCTTGATTTATTCACAACTACCATTACTGAGTCCTTGTTTAGCGTATCGGGATTGATAGGTACACGAAAGTTCACATTCGGGCGAATTATCTGCGTTTCAGTCATGAGTACATTCCCCTGGCGATACTGTATGGTGCGTACTAAATTCCCGTTCTTATCTTTATGTTCATCCATTACCTTGACATCCCGTGGGCGCGGTAAGTTGTCCGGTTCCGCTTTTTGTCCTGTTTTAGGTTTTTCCTGCGCCGGCGCTGACTGGGAAAAGACCATTCCCAATTGTAAAAAGGTAAGTATGATTACAATAGTATATGCCTTGCCTGTACCGCCGTGATTCATTCCTGTAAACCGTTATTAGATTAGCGAAACTATTTAAATTCAGGGAACCCCCAAAAGGCCTTATTGACTTAATTCTTTGTATTCCTTGTACGTGATCATTTTATAATCAGGTGGTATTCTGAATACTGCATTCTCAACAGGGCTGGCTTCTACTTTTTCCGCGTCAAACCGAAGTGCCAGTCCATTCTCATCTTTATAGGAGAAACTTAGTGGCAGAAACTTCGGGTTTGGGAAACGTTCATAGGTGATACCCTGTACAGGGCTCCATTCTTTAGTATAATAGATATCCATGGTGGAACCATCCCTGTAAGTGATATTGCCTTTACTGGCTGAAATACCGGCTACATTCCTATTGTTGGCCTGCTCATTATTCATTGTAAACCCAACAAATTTTTCTTGCTTTTTTATAAGATCGTTCATGTTCAGTTGTATTGCATATTTCCGGCCATACTTGCTTTGAAGGGAATACACTGCGCCCGTACTGCAATTCAGTAAAATAATGTCCTGGTAACCATTATTTAATTTTAATTCCTTTTTTATCTCGCTGCCTTTTATCGTAAATGTGTAAACTCCTTTGAGTTCTTTATGCTCAGCGGATTCCAGTGTGACATTGTATATAATAACACCTTCTGTAAATGGTTTTTGCGCAATGACGCGAACGCCTGTAAGCAGGAACAGGAATAAAAAAACAGTAGTGCTGCATTTCATAATAAAAACGGCTGCTATTGCTTTAGTTAACAATATAGAACAGGCATATTTTGATACAAATTACCATATTTATAACAATTTCATCGCTATAGCAGGGAATTTATTATCATTTATCCCGTTTTTAAAAGGCATATTATTCGTAAATTGCAAGGTATAATAAATGGATAGTGTTATGATTGTATGGAATAAAATTAATAAAGGAAAAGGGTTTATTGCAGGGGTAATGCTTTCCGCGGTAGCATTCTTGTTTATACATGCAAGAACTAATGACCCTTACTTTGAAATATCAAAGAACCTGGATATTTACACCAATATATTTAAGGAACTAAATTCTTATTATGTTGACCCCATAGAGCCGGGGAAATTAGTAAAAACGGGCGTGGACGCCATGCTCGAAGGCCTTGACCCTTATACCAATTATTTTACCGAATCGGATATAGAAGATTATGAGTTCATGACTACGGGCAAATACGGTGGCATAGGGGCCAGTATGCGCAAAAAAGGAGATGACATATACATAGGCGACGTTTATGAGAACAGTCCCGCCCAAAAGGCAGGCATGCATCCCGGCGACCTTGTAATATCAATTGATAAACAGGTGGTAAAAGGTAAAAGCTTAGACGACCTCGGCTTATTGCTAAAGGGTTCGCCCGGTACGCAGTTAAGTATGAAGATACTGGATGTTTTTACCCACATTGAATCTGAAAAGATCGTTACACGCGGAGAGATAGAAATATCGAGTGTGCCATACTCGAGCCTTATCGGCGACCAGCATAATGTAGCTTATGTTCGGCTAACCCAATTCACTCCCGGGGTGGGAAGAATGGTAAGGGACGCTTTTGACAGCCTGCAAAAAGCGCAGCCCGCACTGAAAGGCTTAGTGCTTGACCTGAGAAATAACCCCGGCGGATTGCTGGACGAGGCGGTAAACATCTGCAATATATTTGTTGATAAAGGGCAATTGGTGGTAAGCACCAAAGGAAAGGTACCTGAAAATGATAAAGAATATAAAACCCCGGGTAAAGCATGGAATCAAACCCTCCCGCTTACTGTTTTAGTAAACCATTCATCGGCATCGGCATCAGAGATCGTGGCAGGAACCATGCAAGACCTGGACCGGGGCGTGATTATAGGCGAACGTTCTTATGGCAAGGGATTGGTGCAGGTAACAAGGCCGCTTGGATTTAATGCCAGCCTGAAATTAACGATAGCAAGGTATTATACCCCCAGCGGGCGTTGCATACAAGCTCTTGACTATACCCACCGCAATGCGGACGGCAGTGTAGGGTATGTACCCGACTCCCTGAAGAAGACCTTTAGAACATTGGGTGGCCGTACCGTTAAGAGCGGTGGCGGAGTAGAACCGGATGCACACATAAAAGACGACCCTATGAGCATGATAGCCGTAACACTCTACACGAAAAATTATTTATTTGATTACGCCACTGAATACGCCCGCCAGCATAGCGCTATCCCGCCCGCTGAGAAATTCCTGCTCACCGATGATGAGTATAACCAGTTTACAAAATGGATTGAGAACAAAGACTATTCCTATAAGACGGAAACGGAAATAGGGCTTGATTCCCTGAAGAAGATGGCCGTGAAGGAAAATTATTATGATGGATCCAAACAGGAATTTGAGGCGCTCAAAACAAAATTATCTCACGATAAAAAACAAGACCTGCTGAAACACAAGGACCAGGTAAGGCACATGCTGGAGAATGAGATCGCATCAAGGTATTATTATACCCGTGGCCGCATAGCCCAGGGCCTGCAATATGATAAGGAACTGGATAAAGCACTGACATTGCTGAACAACCAGGGTGATTACCAGGCGATATTGAAGCCGGGGAAGTAGGTTTTTTTTATTGATCTGATCATAATAAT
>JBIOGX010000088.1:0-8260 GCA_044448445.1 Chitinophagales bacterium | reverse complement strand
TTGTAGTACTACACCTCATGTTATACCCCATAGGGGTTACCGCTTTGTAGTACTACACCTCATGTTATACCCCATAGGGGTTACCGCTTTGTAGTACTACACCCATGTTATATCCCATAGGGGTTACCGCTTTGTAGCCTCCGGAATCCCACCACCCCACACACCCCGTCAGGGGTGCAACAATTCGCGCTGGTATATGTTTTTGTATTTTTATCATTTTCCAGGCTATTGACTATTATATGCTTACAATACATGTCAATGGCAGAGGGTGCGTGATAGGGATTTTTTAACTAATTTTGATAGGTCAACTCAAAACAGGATTATCTAACCAAAAGTGTCAACCAAAATCAGGACGTGACAAACCAAAATCAGGACGTGACAGAGGCTCTAAGGTGAGCAAAAAGTGAGCAAAGAATGAGCAACTTTACAGAACTAACTAATTGATAATCAATAAAAACATCAGGAAAAAAAATTGTAGGAAAAAGCCTGCCCGCCGTGGTGGGTGTGCATTCATCGGGTTTGGAGTTTGGAATTTGGGATTTATACCATTTGCTATTTTATGATGTTCAATTGGTAGAACTATCAAATATAATATATTTTATCAACGTCCCAAAGGAACAAAAACACTAATATGCGCCACAGTAAAATATCACAATTTCTACATCTTAAATTTGCTGTTTTTACACTAAAACCCGTACCTTTGCACCTCGATTTTAAAATTAAAACGATTTAACTATATAAAAAATGGCAGATTTACGCTTACAGCGCAACTTCGGTATTGCCGCACACATAGATGCGGGAAAGACCACTATGACAGAACGTATCCTTTATTACACGGGCGTAAACCACAAAATAGGCGAAGTGCATGAAGGCGCCGCTACTATGGATTGGATGGCGCAGGAACAGGAACGCGGTATCACGATTACCTCGGCGGCCACTACCTGCTTCTGGAACTTCCCGACTACACAGGGTAAACCATTGCCTGAATCTAAAAAATATAAGTTCAATATCATTGATACTCCCGGCCACGTGGACTTTACCATAGAGGTAGAGCGTTCATTGCGTGTGCTTGACGGCCTTGTGGCTTTGTTCTCCGCAGTTGACGGCGTAGAACCGCAGTCTGAGACCGTATGGCGCCAGGCCAACCGTTACAAGGTTCCGCGCATTGGTTTCGTAAACAAAATGGACCGCGTAGGCGCTGACTTCCTGATGGTGGTGCAGCAGGTGAAGGATATGCTCGGCGCCAAGTCAGTGCCGCTGCAGTTGCCCATAGGCGCTGAAGATAACTTCACGGGTATTGTGGACCTGATACAGATGAAGGCAATCATTTGGGACGACGCCACACAAGGTATGACCTATAAGGAAGTGCCTATCCCGGAAGATATGAAGGAAGACGTGGATTTCTGGCGCGCACACCTCGTAGAAGCGGTAGCTGAATACGATGACCACCTGCTGGAAAAATTCTTCGCTGACCCGAACAGCATTTCTGAAGACGAAATACATACGGCTGTGCGCAAGGCTTGTATAGACCTGAGCATCGTGCCTATGCTTTGCGGCTCGGCTTATAAAAACAAAGGTGTGCAAGTGGCGCTGGACGCGGTGATCCGTTACCTGCCCAGCCCTATGGACATAGAGGCGATCAAAGGGATTAATCCTGATACAGGAGAAGAAATAGAGCGCCGCCCGGATGCTAAAGAACCATTTGCAGCGCTTGCGTTCAAGATCATGACTGATCCGTTCGTAGGCCGCCTGGCGTTCTTCCGCTGCTATTCAGGCCACCTTGATGCAGGCAGCTATGTGCTTAATGTGCGAAGTGGTAAGCACGAGCGTATCAGCCGTATCATGCAGATGCACGCCAACAAACAAAACCCGTTAGACTTCATCGAGGCAGGCGATATAGGCGCTGCAATAGGTTTTAAAGAGATCAAGACAGGCGATACCTTGTGCGATGAGAAGCACCCGATCATGCTTGAGAACATGTTCATCCCTGAGCCTGTTATCTCTATATCCGTAGAGCCAAAAACACAGGCCGACGCGGATAAGATGGGTATGGCAATCGCCAAGCTGGTAGAAGAAGATCCTACCCTGCGTGTAAAGACAGACGAAGAGACCGGACAAACCATCCTTAGCGGTATGGGTGAGTTGCACCTGGAAATCATCGTTGACCGTATGCGCCGTGAATTCAAGGTAGAGATCAACCAGGGCGCTCCGATGGTGGCATATAAAGAAGCGTTTACCCTGATGGTAGAACACCGTGAAATATACAAGAAGCAAACAGGTGGCCGTGGTA
The DNA here is from genome assembly GCA_044448445.1 of Chitinophagales bacterium. GTDB lineage: Bacteria > Bacteroidota > Bacteroidia > Chitinophagales > Chitinophagaceae > Nemorincola. Next base: position 5,970 of record JBIOGX010000088.1, on the reverse strand, counting down.
AGTATGCCGACATCTATTTTGAAATAGGCCCTGCTGAGCCGGAATTCCTGGCGGAAGGTAAAGGCCGCTTCCAGTTTATCAATGAGATATACGGTGGTTCTATCCCCCGTGAGTTCATCCCTGCTATACAGAAGGGTTTTGAAAATTCTATGGGCACCGGCCCGTTAGCGGGCTTCCCTGTAGAGAGTATGAGGGTACGCATATTTGACGGTTCTTTCCACCAGGTGGATAGCGACTCTATGTCTTTTGAGCTTTGCGCCAAATCGGGTTTCCGTGAGGCGGGTAAAAAAACAAAGCCCGTAATACTTGAGCCGATCATGAAAGTGGAAGTAACCACTCCCGACCAATACATGGGTGATGTGACCGGCGACCTTAACCGCCGCCGCGCTATGCTGGAAGGCATGGACAGCCGCAACAACCTGCAGATAATACGCGCTAAAGTGCCGCTGAGCGAGATGTTTGGCTATGTTACCCAACTGCGCTCACTGTCTTCAGGACGCGCTACCTCTGTTATGGAATTCAGCCACTACGCTCCTGCTCCGCGCAATGTGGAGGAAGAAGTGGTAGCAAAGGCAAGGGGGAATAAAGTGCATGCGTAGTTTGGGGATTGGGAATTTGTAATTGGGAATTAGGAATTTGTAATTGGGATATAATTGACCGCTCCGGGAAACCGGGGCGGTTTTGTTTTTGTAAATTATGGATGGAAAATGGGTAGTTTATACCATTTAGACATTTAAAGTACACTATGGCATTTATAGAAACAATAGCCCCGAACTTTAGTTCGGGGGATAATACAAATAACACATGGCTTCAGCCGAAATAATGTTGAGTGTGATTTTAAAGTCCAAATGGTATTATTTTGACAACTTTCCTTAACGGAAATAAAAAATAAGTGCACAAATTATACCAATAATAAAGACTATACCACTTGTTACAAATGACTTAATTTCATTGTTTGAGCGAATTCTCATGATCAATCCTGCAATTATGGAAATAAGAAAAGATGCCACGATGATGATGATAGAATATAATTCCTTAGCTGCCATAGCCACAAAGATCATAAATAAAAGTTGTAAAAAAGGATGTGATTGTGGCCCGTTTTTATTTGTAAACTTCTGTGAAGTTTAGCAGAAATGCAGGGTAAAAACTCATTAAATAAATAATCCGTATCTTTGCGCTTTAACGCGTGTTTCCAACCTTTTTTATTATAACAGCCTGCCTGCCGGTAGGCAGGTTTGTGAACCACACCTTGGCAAAAGGCACAGGCAGTTATATTTTTTTACAAAACCGTTTACGAACGGATCTTAAATTTTTAATGAATGACATTTAATGAGTTAAATCTCATAGCCCCGATATTACAGGCGCTAGAGACAGAGGGATATACACAACCTACCCCTATACAAGAACAGGCTATACCTATAGTTATGGCCCGTAAAGACCTGCTGGGCTGCGCCCAGACGGGCACCGGCAAGACAGCAGCTTTTGCCATACCTATTTTGCAGATACTACATGCAGAACATGCAGAAAGAGCGCACAGGCACATCAAAACACTGATACTTACGCCTACCCGCGAACTGGCTATACAAATAGGGGAAAGTTTTTCGAGCTATGGCAGGAACCTGCGCCAGAAGCATACCGTGGTATTTGGCGGGGTGCCGCAGGGCGCGCAGGTACAGGCGCTGAACAGGGGCGTGGATATACTTATAGCCACTCCGGGCCGCCTGCTGGACCTGATGAACCAGGGCTATATCAATCTGACCGGCATCAGCATCTTCGTACTGGACGAGGCAGACCGTATGCTGGATATGGGTTTTATACATGATGTAAAACGTGTGATCGCAAAACTGCCGCATAAAAGACAAACACTATTTTTCAGCGCTACTATGCCGCCGGAAATACAAAAACTGGCCAATACCATACTCATAAAGCCGGAGATCGTTGCGGTAACACCGCCCGCTACTACGGCGGAGCTTGTGCAACAAAGCGTTTACTTTGTTGACAAAAAAGACAAGCGGCAACTGCTGCATTTTGTATTGCAGGACAGATCAATAAAGACTGCCCTTGTATTTACCCGCACCAAGCATGGCGCTGATAAGGTAGTTAAAGACCTGCACAAAGAAGGGATTACCGCCGAGGCCATACATGGCAATAAAAGCCAGAATGCACGCCAGCGCGCGCTTGGTAATTTTAAAGATGGAAAGATACGTGTGCTGGTAGCTACCGATATTGCTGCAAGAGGCATAGATGTGGATTTACTGGGCCATGTAATCAACTACGAGATACCGGAAGTGCCGGAAACTTATGTGCACCGAATAGGCCGCACAGGCAGGGCCGGGGCAAGCGGCACAGCAATGTCGTTTTGCGATGATGAGGAAATGCAGGACTGGAGGAATATATTAAAGCTTACCGCCCAAAAGATACCTGTGATAGAAGGGCATCCATACCCTTTGAAAGCTACAGGACAGGTGACCATAAACTTACCCAAACATAAAGAAGTAGTGCACCGCCCCAATGCAGTATCCGGGTCTAACTCCCGTAATATGCGGAGTGGTGGAAATGGATTCAGGAACAGGAGGTAAATAACGTGAGTTCAATGCTTTTTTAAAGTGTATATACCTACAGACATTTTATTCCATTGTTGCATTTATGAGATTTGTCAACTTTTAAAAAGTTGACAAATCTGCCCTCGCAATACACACAACACAATAATATGGAAAGCAAAGCATACCCATCTAACCCTGTATTATAACGTCTCGGACATTAATTATTCAATGCACCGGCAGCTACCCATTTTTTCACCTGGGTAACCTGGCAATCAGATAACTGCAACCCCAGCGGCATTGCATTATATCCTGCCTGGTGGGATATATCTCCTATCAGTCGGCCGGATACCGCTGCGGTCTTAACACTGTTATAATCCGCAAGGCTTCCACCCGCTGAGCTTGTGGAATTATGGCATCCTACACAATACTTCTGAATCAATGGGGAAATTGCCCCGCTATAGGTGAAGTTAGCGGTATCGCAGATGTTGTTGCACGCTCCGCTGTCAACTGCGCCTGCTACTATCCACCGTTTCAGAAGATCCAACTGGGTAATGTTAAGTGAAGGTATTCCTATTGGCATTTTACTTTCACCAGTGCTCCAGGCAACAGATTCATATATTTTACTTGCAGCATAATTTCCAGGTACTATGCCTTTTCTTATAATATCAATGTAATTATCAAGCACATATCCACCAACATGAGATGTGGCATCATGGCAGCCACTTTTGGCACAATTGGAAATAAAAATGGGCAAAATATCCTGTTCAAAACAAATATTGGGATCATTGGTTCGTTGGTTAACAGGCAACACATAAGGAGCATGAACGCATGAGTTAACAGATATAACTATCGCTCCAAAAAATAAGATCATTCCAAAAATAACTTTAAATTTTTTGCCCATATACATTCGGTATAATTTACTGGTAAAGTAACGCCAATAATCAAGCCATCAGTATGTTACCAGATATTGATTTGCAATACTTTAACTGTTTTCAACCATATTTTTTATGTCTTACTATAATCTTATTTTAGCTGAACTGATCAAGTTCAGAGAGATCATTGATTACAATCATTTAATGCCCAATGGTATTGTAATATGTTTGTTGCATTATTTATAAAAACGAAATGCCATGAAAAATCTACTTTTAAAAATCTCTGCAGTTATTTTTTTGATCCTGGCAGGAATGAATCCAATACAGGCTGCTGCGCAATCTAAAACAGATGTTTACACCCCCAAAAAAGATGATTATACATTTGAGAAAGGCCATATTTTGAATAAAGAATACGTAGATCGTATTTTAACGAAAAAGATGAAGCAATTGCAGGATGATTTGTCTGTACTAATAGAGAAAAAAGAGCCGGACTATATGAAGACAATAGATAAGGCTATGCTGTTGTTCAATAATGATGAAACGAAACTGATTACTGTTACCAGCAAAACTACAGGCAAGGTTACTATAAAACCCGTAAGAGACTATCTTACCGATGTATCGAGGCTGCCTTATAAATCTATTAGAATCACCTACAGAAACTATACAGCCATAGATAATATCCGCCAACAGCCAGATGGCACTTTTAAAGGAGTAGCTGTTTTTCAACAGGAATTTACCGGGTTTGACAAAGAAGGAAAAGCAATGTATAACGACGTTATCGAGAGAAATGTGGAAGTAACGATAAGGATAAAAGAATATTATAAGGATCCTGCGTATCACATCATTTCAACGGATATTTTCTTTGGCAACATGGGTGTTACGGAAATGTAATATTTTGCAAGGATAAGCAATGCCAGAAAAAATCAATAATGACTACCGGCAGATATAGAATAACCACAGCAATGTTGCTATTGCACCTGTTTGCCGCTTCGCCGGGAAGCAGCGCTCAGGTGTTCTCTAATTACAGCCCTAATGAAGCGTTCTTTCATTATGAAGTGAAAGTGATTGATGAATTTATAGAGCGTTTTAATGATGATCATTCGTCCTACCTGCGGAAGGCATATACTAAAGCGAAGAAGCCCTATAATATTACACGCACAAAACTGCTGGTATCCTTATTCAATCTTGAAAACACTTCATTTACCGATAAGGATACCACGCTGATGGGATTTTTCCGGCAGGTAGTGGATACAATGCACCCGGTATATATAGCCTTTACTGACAGCGACTGGTATGCTGAGGCCAGAAGCATTTTCTTATATAACGGCAAGCTGGTAGAAATACCATTAGCGCTGCATGTAAAAAGTGAGGGAAATGAATGGTCGAAATGGATGATCACCGGGATAGGTAACAGAGCGCCAAGCAAAGAGCCTATGCCATCCGTTTCAGCGAATAAACTGAATGGTAAGCCCGCGCAGTATATATCCACATCGGCTTATGCTACCAATTTTGTAGAGTTGCACTATATTTTCTCGGCCAATATGGCGCCTGAATATTATTTCGAGCCGCAATTATTAGCCAATGAAAAGGGGAAACAATTTGTGGAAATGATAAAAAGCGGGCAGCTTAAATTCCAGTATGTAAAAAACATAACCTTTCACTTTTACCAGGTCAGCGGCTGGATATTTACTGTCGATCAGTTTAACAGGAAAACGCTTAATAATGGCTGGCTCATTAGCAGTATGCAAAAAACAACAAGAGCAGAGAAAGATGCTGCGAGGAAGAAATTACTGAACAGGTAAAATCGAAAGTAAAAAGTGAAAATTCAAAAGTAAAAAAGTGTATTACTACGCCCCGGCATTTAAATCAACACATAAAGCCCTTTCAGGGCTTAACCTACTCCTGTTTTTTATGATGGGCGATACCCATCGCTATTCATATTTTACCACTTAGCGGCTAATGTTAGTAAGTGTAATTTTAATGTCGAACCGGTATAATTCTATAATAGTTTCTCTATAATTATCAGTGCCCGTTGCAGGTGAATAATATTTGTAATGGAGGGAAGAAGTAATTGCTGATAGTTGCCCTATTGCTTTTTTGCTGTATATTGTCGTTATATCTTCTATTGTAAGCAGATAAACTTTTGCCAATGAAATATGCAAAGCTGTTAAAAATTTTTATAGCCATCATTTTACTATGGGGAATCGCAATACGCATCATTTTCTTCTTACAAAACAGGGATCTTATAATTGATGAAGCCAATATTGCACGCAATTTATATGAACGCGGTTTTGCACAACTTGCGTTGCCTTTAAGTTATGAACAATACGCCCCTCCGGTTTTTCTGTGGATCGAAAAATTGTTGGTCCTGTTGTTTGGCTATAGTGAATATGCGCTCCGCCTGTATCCGTTACTGGCAGGGATAGCTTCACTTTTCCTTTTCACTTTAGTTATAAGGGAGATCGCTTCTCTGCGGTCGGCCTGGTTCCCGCTTTTTTTAATGGTAGTATCCTACACTTTTATCAGGTATTCTTCTGAAGTGAAACAATATATAC
>JBIOGX010000087.1:0-8274 GCA_044448445.1 Chitinophagales bacterium | reverse complement strand
GCTGCCGCTATACAGAACATACTGCTTGGTGCTACCGCATTAGGCATTTCTTCATTCTGGAGCACGGGCGGTATGACACACACAACTGCGCTAAAAGAGCATTTGGGCCTTGCAACTGACGATATTATTATGGGATTAATATTTTTGGGTTATTCGGATGAACCTGCGAAAGAGGGTGTTCGTAATATAGCAATTAATGAAAAAGTGAGTTGGGTTTGAAAAGGCGATTCGGATTGGTAACTTAGCTTGTTTTATAGCCCTTACCAAAGCGCAATTGAAAAAAACAGTTCATTTTCAGATGAATTTTAATTTTATGAACGTATCTTTCCGCTTTAAAATAAAAATATGAAGAAAATTCTTTTACTCTGTTTGGCCTGCTGCATCGCACTTTGCATGATTATTATTTCATGTAGTAAAAAGGTTAAAATGCCGGTTTCTTATAGCGTTACAGATACAACAGGCGTTACTTTGCACGACATATATATTCCGGATAGCGGCACTTATGTGTTCCCGGTATGGGTAAAGTTTTTAACCGGTTATGTAGGGGATAAGGTTACGCTTTCGTTTTCAGGCTTGCCCGCTGACGTAAGGGTAACGCCCGATTCATTCAGCGCTGTCCCAACTTATACGGAACGATTTGTTTTTTATACCAATCATGCTGCCAGGGCATCTTACCAGGTAACTTTAGTAGCCTATACCCCGACCACAGGGTATAAGTATTTTAAGTTTAAACTTGGTGTGATACCGGCTTTTTGCCCGGCAGCGTTTCTTGGCAATCTTTCCGGCCGTAGCGCCTGTGACACCTCAGGCAATTATCCTTACACTGCGACTGCTGATACCTTTCAGAATATTATGTATGTACACAACTTCGGCGGATATGGCACCAGTGTGGGCGTTGAGCTGATATTGGACTGTACTACTGACTCAGTGTTCATTCCACTAAACAATTATGGCAATAGTGTTGTCATGAAGGGGCAGGGTATATTTACCGCAAACCAGATCATTATATGGTATCATGCCAGCAGCACCCCTAATGGCCATGCCGACAACTGTGTTGATACGCTCACTGTTGTGCCATAGCTGATTATTTACTTCCTTTCAAAATGGATAGCCATGTCAAGTCCTTCATTCTATACACGCCTGCAAAATGAATTGCAGGAAATTAATAACGCCGGCCTGTATAAGCAGGAGCGTATTATTGAATCACCCCAGGGGCCGGAGATAATGGTAAATGGCCGCAAGGTGCTTAATTTTTGCGCCAATAATTATCTCGGCCTTTCTTCGCATCCCAAAGTTATAGAGGCTGCTCACCATGCTATAGACCATCGCGGATATGGCATGAGTTCCGTGCGCTTTATTTGTGGTACGCAGGATATACATAAAGAGCTGGAAGAAAAGATCGCAAAATTCCTCGGCACAGACGACTCGATACTCTATGTAGCTTGTTTTGATGCAAACGGGGGTGTTTTTGAGCCGTTGCTGGGTGAAGAAGATGCTATTATTTCTGATGAGCTGAACCATGCTTCCATTATAGATGGCGTGCGCCTGTGCAAGGCGCGCCGCGGCCGCTACAAGCATAATGACATGGCCGACCTGGAGCAGCAACTAATTGCCAATATGGATACCCGCACCCGTATCATAGTTACAGATTCGGTATTCTCTATGGATGGCACCATAGCGCAGCTTGATAAGATCTGTGACCTTGCTGATAAATATGATGCGCTGGTAATGATAGATGAAAGCCATTCTTCAGGTTTTATGGGTGCTACCGGCAGGGGCGTGCATGAGCATTGCGGAGTTATGGGTCGTATAGACATTATTACCGGTACACTTGGCAAAGCGCTGGGTGGGGCCTCCGGTGGATTTACCAGCGGGCGCCAAGAGATCATTGATATGCTTCGCCAGCGCAGCAGGCCATATTTATTCTCTAATTCACTTGCACCTTCCATTGTCGGGGCTTCAATAGCCGTGCTGGATATGCTTAGTGAAACCACCATGCTCAGGGATAAGCTCGAAGACAATACCTTATACTTCCGCAACCGCATGACAGAAGCGGGATTTGATATAAAGCCCGGCACGCATCCCATCACGCCGCTTATGCTTTATGATGCAGTTATAGCACAGAAGTTTGCTGCGCGCATGCTGGAAGAAGGTATCTATGTAATAGGTTTCTTTTTCCCGGTTGTTGCTAAAGGGCAGGCCCGTATAAGGATACAAATATCGGCAGGGCATGAGCGCTACCATCTTGATGAGGCTATTGATGCATTCATCAAAGTAGGTAAGGAATTAGGCGTTTTGAAAAATTGATTCTCCATCATTGTTTATAGCAATTAAAAAATTAAAAAAAGGCTCTGAAAAACCAGAGCCTTTTTAGTGCAAGTTTCATTTTGTGATAGAGCAATAGAGATAGGCAATAAAAACTTTAAAAGGATTCCGGTGTTTTGGATCTCACACTGGACGAAGCGGTTTCGCTTCGTCCTTACTATCCTGGTACGCCTCGCTCCATCACATCCAAAACGAAAGTTCGCATTACCTAACCGGTGGGCTAAATCATGCGCAATTATTTTCCCACAAAATTCTATAACACTCAATCCTTTTACAAGCCCGCGTTTCAGCGAAAACCGGCGTCAAAAATGTGGGTATCTCTATTTAGTTTGGTATGGTTGTTGCACATAAATGGTGATAGCTAATAGTCCTGCATTTCTGGCAAAGTCAATTTCAGGACGTGACATAGGGAACACCTCCCTCTCCATTTTTGGAGAGGGTCGCGTGTCCCAACTTGTTGATGGGCCTGTCCCCCCAACTATAGTCGGGGGTGGAGGGTGAGGCTCCTTTAACCTTTTAACCAATTAACTTTTTAACCTTTTAACCAAAAAATTGTATTTTATCAATTAATATTTTTTACATTGTATGTTATAATTTTTCCTAACAAAAAATTTATTCAAAATGGAACAACAAAAAGTTGACATGTTCATTGCCGTTAATTCTAAATTCTTTGAAAGCCATCTTGTCCCTCAGATATACGAAATGCTGAATAAAGCGGATGACTCTAAATTCCTGATGGTACAGACTGTAAACTTTAAGGATCCTACCACCATGCTCATCATCTCGCTTTTCGGCGGTCACCTCGGTATAGACAGGTTCATGATTGGCGATACCGGTCTGGGTGTTGCAAAATTGCTTACCTGTGGCGGCCTCGGTATATGGACCATCGTTGACTTCTTTCTGATCATGGGACGTACAAGGGAAGTTAACTTCCTGAATTTGCAAAGAGTGTTATTCTGATCTGCGTGATGCAAAAAAAGTGGTTATATACGCTGGTGGCTGTTTGCTCTCTTGCAGGGTCATTGTGGGTATTGTGGAATATACAAAACAACACACTCACAAATACTCATGCCGGGCCTGATGTATGCCTGTTCCGGAAAGTAACGGGATTGCCATGTCCGTCCTGCGGCAGCACACGTTCCGTCTTATATATCACTAAGCTGGAATTTCGGGATGCCCTGTATGCTAACCCCATCGGATTTTTACTTGCAGCAGGTATTCTTATTTTTCCCTTTTGGATATTGTACGACATTACCACTCGCAAAAAAACATTCTACAATTTTTATCACACACTTGAAACCAGCATCAGGAAAAGATGGGTTACTGTAGCGCTCATCTGCTTATTTACAGCCAACTGGCTTTGGAACATTTATAAATTCACATGAACGATCTTTCGCTATACAAGCCAAATGACATGGAAGCGGAGAAAGCCTCCAATGGCTATCTCATGTCCCTGATAGCGCTTATGGCAGGTATGCCATTGCCTATTATTAATTTATTTGCAACGGTCATTTTTTATTTTGGTAACCGTAAGGGCAGCTACTTCATACGCTGGCATTGCACACAGACATTAGTATCGCAGCTCACCTTACTTATCACTAATAGCATTGGTTTTTCGTGGACTATATCTATCCTGTTTGGAGATACCTTGCTTTCAAACAGATACATAGGGTATATGATCACGATTATTCTTTTTAACCTTGTTGAGTTTAGTGTTACTATTGCTGCGGCCATCAAAACACGCAAGGGTCAGCATGTGGAGTGGTGGTTTTGGGGAACCATTACCAACCTTATTTGCAAGCCCCGTGCTGAAGCGATAGCATAAATTTTTGAAAAAGTTATAGAATGAATAAAGTCCTGTTACAATTTTTGATTTTGGCAGCTGTGTTCCTCACTGTTTGGTTTGGATTCAGCAGTATTGATTATGTAAAACATTTTCATCTCAATGGTTTAAGCAAGAGAACAGAGAAAAAGATCGGCAAAGTCATTATGGACGGAATAAAGAAATCCAATAAGGAAATAGAAACGGACAGCGTTGTACAGGTAATGGATGAAATAAAGACGTGCCTGTGCACCGGCAATGCTATTGATCCTGATGAAATACACCTGCACCTCATTGAGAGTGATGACGTCAATGCCTTTGCACTTCCGGGCAACCACATTGTTGTTTACACCGGCCTCATAAACCAGTGCGACAGTGTTACAGAGTTGTGTGGTGTACTTTCACACGAGATAGCGCATCTGCAACTAAATCATGTAATGAAACGCCTGATCAATGAAATAGGAATAGGCGTTCTGGCTACTATAGCTACAAACGGTAATTCGCAGGTAGTTAGCCAGATCATCAAAACACTTTCTTCCACAGCTTTTGAAAGAAAACAGGAAAGTGAGGCTGATGCAAAAGGTGTGGAATTCCTGAAACATGCCCGTATCAACCCCAGGGGCTTCTCTGATTTTATGTTCAAAATTGCGGACTCAAAACCCGGCACACCCAGCCGGTTGGCGTGGCTCAGCACCCATCCCGACTCCAAAGAAAGAGCCGAAACCATCCTCAGCCTTATTGACACAACCCATACCAGCTACAAACCGGTAATGAGTAACGCATCCTGGCAAACACTTAAAAACGCCGCTGACGATAAATAGTATTATGAACATACAATCCGAAAAATAGAATTGGCCAGGCAGAGAACTAATATAGAATATGGAAGCAATGATTTTTATTTCTACATTCCCACATTTTCACATTTCCACATTAATAGAGCTATTCTCTACCGCCGTATATAAGTTGTAATAAGCGCCTCTGTCGGCTATGAGCGATGCATGGTTGCCTCGCTCTATGATTGTACCATGATCCATTACCACTATCTCATTGGCCCTGCGTATGGTGGAAAGACGATGTGCAATAACTATAGAGGTACGTCCCTTGATGAGCGTATCTATGGCTTGCTGTATCAGTTGCTCGCTTTCACTATCCACAGAAGAAGTAGCTTCATCAAGTACCAAGATGGTAGGATTATAAAGCAGCGCGCGCGCAAAGGATAATAGTTGCCGTTGTCCCTGCGATAAAGTATTGCCCCGCTCCATTACGTCAAAGTCATAGCCGCCGGGCAGGCGCATAATGAAGTCGTGGATACCCAGCATTTTAGCAACTTCCTGTACCTTGCCGGGTGGAATATCCGGGTTGCGGAGCGTGATATTATCACTGATCGTACCTGAAAAAAGAAACACATCCTGCAATACAATACCGATATGCTGCCGCAGGCTGTATATATCATATTCATGCAGGTCGTGGCCGTCAATGAGTATCCGGCCGCTTTCTATCTCATAAAGCCTGTTGAGTATGCTAATGAGCGAGGTTTTACCTGCACCCGTATGCCCTACCACTGCCAGTGTCTTGCCCGCTTCAAGCCGGAAAGATATGCCCTTCAGCACCGGCGTGTCCGGCTTATAGCTGAAATGCACATCCTGGAACGCTACTTCGCCTCTTATTTTATCCGCTTTAAGTGATCCGTTATTATCAAGAAACTCCTTGCTGTCTAATACAGTAAAAACACGCTCCCCGGCTATTACGCCCATCTGCAGCACATTAAACTTATCAGCCATCATCCTCAGCGGGCGGAATAACAGGTTTAGATACATCACAAATGAAATGATCACACCTGCCGTTGCCCCGTAGTGCAGTATGCGCGCTGCCCCGTACCATACCAGCAATCCTAAAGACGAGGCAAGTATTATTTCCACTATGGGAAAAAAAACAGAGTAGGCGAATATACTCTTTATGTTCGCGTTGCGATGCTCTTTGTTTATTTCCCTGAACTTTTGCGCTTCATGCTGCTCTGCCGCAAACGCCTGTACTATATACATGCCTGTTAAATGCTCCTGTACATAAGCATTCAGCGCGGCCACAGCATTCCGCACCCGCTGGAATGATTTATTCACCGCTTCCTTAAACCAATAGGTAGCTATAATTAACAGGGGAAAAGTTGCCAGGCACACAAACGTCAGCCGCCAATCCGTAACCATCATTACGATGATGATGGATATAATGGTCAACACATCAGCGATAATAGAAATAATACCCTCCGAGAATATATCGTTTATGGACTCAATATCGTTAATGGTTCGCGTGGTGAGTGTGCCAATGGGCGTGCGGTCGTAATAAGAAATATCCTGGAACAGTATTTTTTTGAACACAGTATTTCGCAGGTCATTTACTACGGTTTGTCCCAGCCAGTTAGTACGGTAGGTAAACCAAAACCGTAATGCGCTTTCCACCAGCAGTATTCCAAATTGGAATACGCTTATCCATATCAGGCCCATCAACAGGTTGTGACCTATATATTTATCAACAGACACTTTTATCAGGTACGGCCTTAAGGGTGATACGATTGCCAACACTATCGCCAATACCATTGCCAGGTACAAAGTTTTCCTGTACGGCGCTGTAAAAGAGAATATACGCCGCAACAACTTAAAGTCGAATACCTTCTTTATGGTCTTATCCGCCATACTCCAAACCCCAAACCCCTAAAGGGGCTTCCCCATGTTTTGTACCCTTTTCGAGTGGTCAACAATATAACTCTCAATTTTCTTTATAACAGTTTCCATTTGCTTTTCTACTTCATCATTTGTAAACCGAAAAAAACAAAGCCCCTTCTCTTCAAGATAGTTTTGCCGTTCAGAATCTTTTATTATTACTTCTTGCTCAGCATGTATATTACCATCAACTTCTATAATCATTTTCAACTCATGACAATAAAAATCTGCAATATAATCAGCTATCGGGTGCTGCCTTCTGAATTTATATCCAAGCGATTTATTTTTCAGGTAGCTCCACATTACCATTTCAGCATGAGTAGGATTAGCTCTTAAAGCCTTAGCATTTTCAAAAATAAGATTTGATGCTTTTAAAAACATTTTCTTCTCCATAAAACAATATTGCTAAATTAATATTTACAGCCAGAATGTAGCAATCAGCTTAATAGCAGGTTCCCCTTTAGGGGTCAGGGGTTTCCATTAAATACGCCTTGATAAAATCATCCAGTTCACCATCCATCACCGGCTGCACATTACCTACCTCATAGTTGGTACGATGGTCCTTGATCATTTTATAAGGGTGGAATACATAACTCCGTATCTGCGACCCCCACTCTATTTTCTTTTTGGTGGCATTTGTTGAGTTAAGCACTTCCTGGCGTTTGCGCAGTTCTTCTTCATACAGCCTGCTCTTCAGCATGGTCATAGCCTTTTCCCTGTTCTCACCCTGTGTACGGGCTATCTGGCATTCTACAATGATACCGGAGGGTATATGTTTCAGCCGTACCGCTGTTTCCACCTTGTTCACATTCTGTCCACCTGATCCGCCGGAACGGAAGAACGCCCATTCCACATCAGCAGGGCTTACCTGTATATCTATCGTATCATCTATAAGCGGATACACAAATACAGAAGCAAAAGAAGTATGCCTTCTCGCATTTGAGTCAAATGGAGATATACGTACTAAGCGGTGCACGCCGCTTTCCGCCTTTAGCAATCCGTAAGCAAATTCACCGTCAAACTCCAAAGTAGCTTGTTTGATGCCGGCGCCATCCCCATATTGCACATCTACCTCGCTAACTTTCCAACCCTGTTTTTCGCCATACATTCGGTACATGCGGAGCAACATTTCCGCCCAGTCCTGGCTTTCTGTACCACCCGCACCACTATTTATAACCAACATGGCAGGCAGTTCATCCTCAGGCTCATTCAGGGTTGACTTGAATTCCAGTTCATCAATTTCCTTAATCGCCTTATCATATACTTCCTTTACCTCTTCTTCATTCGCCTCCCCCTCCTTCCAAAAATCAAACAACACCGCAAAATCCTCAACCGAAGACTTTACCTTCTCATAAAATTCCGTCCAGTAGTTATTGATCTTGATCTCTTTCAAAATACCGGTGGCCCTTGCAT
>JBIOGX010000086.1:0-8299 GCA_044448445.1 Chitinophagales bacterium | reverse complement strand
GTATAAGCTCCTTTAGGATAATCACCATCCTGGTGCCAATCTATACTCACATCCTTTACCGGCTGGTTCTGGACAAGCGGTATTTCTTTCATTACAGAATAACCTAACTTGCTACCGGTGCTGATAGTTATCGTGCCGGAGTTATTTGCCGTATTGCTGAGCACGCTTGCATCTGGAGCAATAATACGCAGGTATATCTGTTTGTTACCGCTTTCTGCTATTCGGTTCTCATCTATATCAAATGTAATGCGCAGTTCGTCAACCTTTTTGGCCCTGGTGGTTTCCTTTTCTTTCCCGTTCTTGCGTTTATGAATCGGCTCCATGCGTATATTAGACGCATGTAATACAGACCCTGCTTTTTTCAACTGTATATTTTTTTCTACGGTTGAGTCGCGTTCCCTGGTAATTACCTTATTCTCACCGGTAAGTGTTGCATTCTCTTTCTCCAGTTCGGCTATACGCGCCTCATACTGCTTAGTCTTATCGGTAAGGTTGGTGATCATTTCCCTGGCATTTTTCAGCTCTGCAAGCGTAGCGTTTTTATTGCTCAGTATCGTCTTGATCTTAGCCTGCAATTTTGCCATTTCGACCTTATCTCCCTGTAGCGAACTATCCAATTTCGCATTCTGGGATACCAGTTGGTCTATTTTGGCGGATGCGGCGTCAAAATCAGTCTGGAGGGAAGCCCTGTCTGTTTTTACTGAATCAATTATTTGTTGATCCCTCTTTTGCTTGGAATCATTATCTTCTGCCATTTTGTTCTTACTCATGAACAGGTAAACACAGCCTGCGAGCAATACCAATATCACAACCCAATAGATAATTGAGTTATTTTTTTTTGCCGGGCTATTTTGCGGTTGTTGCGGAGTTGTTTCATTTATCTGGCTCATAATAATTTTTTGTTTAAATTCGGACAAAAATTAAATCTTGCACAAAGATATACAAGTTTTAGAATGGAGTATCTAAAAGGCATATTGTTTATTGATATAGAAACCGTGCCAACACAGCCGGATTTTAGCTTGCTGTCAGAAAGAATGAAGGCGGAATGGGCGCGTAAGGCTAAGCTCATAAAGAGCGGAAATGAAGAAAATACCGACCCTGCTACTCTTTTTGGGGAGCGGGCGGGCATATATTCCGAGTTTGCAAAGGTGGTTTGTATCGGGTTCGGCAGTTTGCTCCACCAGGACAACGGGTGGAAAATGCGGTTAAAATCGCTGGTAAATGATGATGAAAAGGCTTTGTTACATGATTTTTGTGAAGTGGTCAGTAAGTTTTCAAAGCATTATAAAGATTTGCGGTTTTGCGGGCATAACATAAAAGAGTTCGATATTCCGTTCCTTTGCAGGAGAATGGTTATAAATGGTATCAGCCTTCCTGCCTGTATGCAGGTATCAGGTAAAAAACCCTGGGAAGTGTCTCATTTGGATACCATGGAAATGTGGAAGTTCGGGGATCATAAAAATTTTACCTCACTCTCCTTATTAGCCGAAATACTCGGTATTCCATCTCCAAAATCAGACCTTGACGGCAGTATGGTTGCCGGTGTGTATTGGAAAGATAAAGACCTTGCGCGTATAGGCGTCTATTGCCTGCAGGATGTATTAACGAGCGCCAGGGTATATTTGAAGCTGAAAGAGATCTATAATATTGACCCCGAACCGGTTTTTGTGGAATAGTATGAACGCAGACTTAAAGAAATTATTTCAGACACTTGACTTGCGGCAATATGCCCCGGTTTACCTCATTGACGGTGAAGAGCCTTACTATCTCGACATGATCACTTCATATTTTGAGGATAAAATATTATCCCCCTCCGAACGTGATTTCAACCTGATGGTAATGTATGGCAAAGATGCGGAGTGGGCCGATGTGGTCAATGCCTGCAGGCGCTTCCCTATGTTTGCCGATAAACAGGTAGTCATACTGAAAGATGCCGCGCAGCTAAAGGGTGGTTCGGGGGACATCAAAGGACTGAACTCATTGATTGGTTATATTGAAAATCCATCGCCAACTACAATTTTCCTCATAGAGCATCCATATAAAAAAGCGGATGGTACAACGAGATTTGTAAAACGCATAAAAGAAAAAGGAATACGCTTCACCTCTGATAAGATAAAGGATGATAACATGCCCCAATGGATTCAGGTACAGGGGCAGGAAATGGGGTTCCACATAGGTGAGCGGGAAGCGCAAATACTTGCCACTTACCTCGGCAACGACCTGCAAAAGATCGTGAATGAGATAGAAAAGATACGCATCAATGTTCCCGGTGAAAAGGAACTGAGTATGCAACTCATTCAGAAATACATTGGCGTTAGCAGGGAGTACAATGTATTTGAATTTCCCGAAGCGCTGACCGGCGGCGACAGGGACAAGCTATACCGCATACTCACCTACTTCCTTGCCAATCCCAAAGCTGCACCAATGCCCTTCCTCATAGGCTCTTTCTACACTCATTTCAACCGCTTGTACCTTGCCAATTTTGTAAGAGGGAAAAGTGATAAAGATGCCGCAGCCGCCATAGGAGTTTCACCCTGGCACGTAAAAAATATTATGGCATCAGCGCAGCATTGGCCGTTACACCGGGTGGAGCGTTGCATGCTGCTATTAGGCAAATACAGCACTATGGCCGTAGGCATAAAAAATACTGCAGGAGATAAGGAACTGCTTAAAGAAATGATCGGGCAGATGCTGGAGTAATTACTCAATGGCGAAATACCTGCCTGCGGATTGCGCTATTTTACCCGGTAAAAAGTATAACAATTTTCAGTTCACCTATAGCAAAATGCTTCCAAAAGTTTATATTTGCTTATTATAAAAAACTAACACATGGCTCACGGTACAGATCACGGAAATTCAAAAGAAAACAAAACCATAATATCTTTTAAGAACTCTTTCTGGCTGGTTTTCATTCTTGTAGCGCTTTTCGTAGCAGCGCTCAACTTTATTAAAGCTGAAAGCGGTAGCGAAGAAAGCAAGGGCGAAGCCAAAGAAAAGGTAGAAATGAAGACTTCTGAACCTGCCGGTGAAAAAGCGGCAGAAACAAAAGCGGAAGCGCCAAAATCTGCTGAAACCACTCCTGCTACAGATACTGCCAAAGTGAAGATGCCAAAATAATCTAACCACCTTGTGGAAATGCAGCAAAATGATGTGATAGTGATCACAGGAGCCGCCGGTTTTATCGGTAGCTACCTCACCGGGTATTTAAACCATCTTGGTTTTAACCAATTGGTATTGGTTGATGACTTCTCTGATAATCAAAAATCCGCCAACCTGGCCGGTAAAAAATTCCTGCATAAAATACATCGCGGGCAATTCTTCGATTGGCAGCAAAATCATCCCGGCCTCATTAAATATGTATTTCACCTCGGCGCCCGTACTGACACTACCGAAATGGATTATGCCGTTCACAAAAAGTGGAACCTTGATTATTCAAAACGTATATGGGAGCTTTGTACAGAAAATAATATCCCGCTCGTCTATGCGTCCTCAGCGGCTACTTATGGCAATGGGGAACTTGGCTATATGGACAGCCATGATATAGTTGCCAAACTGCATCCTTTAAACCCTTACGGAGTTTCTAAAAATGAATTCGACCTGTGGGCTTTAGAGCAAAAAACCACTCCTCCTTATTGGGCAGGCTTGAAATTCTTTAATGTCTTTGGGCCTAATGAATACCACAAGGGGCGCATGGCGTCTGTTATTTTTCATGCTTACAACCAAATAAAGGATAAAGGCGAAGTAAAACTGTTCCGCTCTCATAACCCTGGCTACAAAGACGGTGAGCAGATCCGTGATTTTATCTATGTAAAAGATGTGGTGCAGATATGCGTCTGGCTAATGCAACACAAACCTGCTAATGGCCTGTATAATACAGGCACAGGTAAAGCACGTACTTTTAAAGACCTCGTAAAAGCAATATTTGGCACACTGCACTTACCGGAACATATTCAATATGTTGACACCCCCGCAGATATACGCGACAAATACCAATACTTTACCGAAGCGGATATGAGTAAACTGCGCAAAGCAGGATATAACCAACCCTTCTATTCACTCGAAGCAGGCGTGAAAGAGTATGTAAATGAATATTTGTCGCAACACAAATACTTCTGATCTTAGGAAATCAGGAATTTCAGACTTTTATGCCCAAAAACATAGGATGCATCAAAAACCTGCATTGGTGATTGTGTGCCTTTGCGATCTTTTCGGGAGAATAATACCAGTTAGACATTGAAATCACCCATAGCCCCTGGTTTTAACCAGGGGTCTGAGAACAAGGTAATGAGTATAACCGTTTTAACGGTTTAAATTTGATACGGTGTGTTTTTAAAGTCGATTTGGTATAATACCATGCCGTAATTCGATGTATGATTGGCATTATTGCAACAGGAGGAGAATAAAAAATCCCCCCTCAAACTGTGAGGGATTTTTACAAAAAATGTGTGATTATTAATGCACAATACTGATCATTCTATAATCAGTAATACCACCTTCGCCTGTTAGCCTGAGCAGATACATTCCTGCAGATAAGCCGGATACCGGGATGACTATTTTGCCATTAACAGCAACTTTTACTTGCCGGGCAATTGTTCTTCCTGCCATATCGGCAATATCAATACGCACACTCATACCCGGTGATATGTTGGTGATATTAAGCAGATCACCTGCCGGGTTTGGAAATACAGAAAGTGTTTCTTTTGCAACAGACGCAACCTGCACCGGCGGTATGCCGCAAATACCTGCCACCATCTTAATGGATAGCGTAGGATCATTATAACAGCGGATAGGACCTTCAGACTGAACAGATTCACTGGTCAAATGTGTAGCAGGTACACCTTCCGGCATGGGTCCAAAAAGAACACTACCGATCCTTTCTGCATACGCGGCAGGCGAATCAACGTTCCAGATATAATTGTACACGTAGTTTGTGGACCTATTGCCAAGAGCATGTGTAAAGACCGTTTTTAGCATAGCAGTGTCGTACAGTTTCATCCGAACAGAATCCACATGGAAGGTAAAAGTTGAATCAGTGGTTATAAACGTTATAATACCATCATCAATTGGCAGTATAGGCAACCGCACCGTGTCCCCATCATTCACATTGAATACATATAAAGGCGTAAACCGATGAAAGAAAGTATTATAAACAAATACTGTATCAGTAGTACTATATACATAAAGCGTAGTGTGATTATCCACATGCAGACCCTCACTATACCACGGATCAGCGGTTTCCGCATTCCTTACTATTTTCCTGCAAGCTATACCATTGATAACTGTATCGCCGGCATTGTAGCTATGATACACCCCATACGTCATGGTATGATACCATTCGCTGCCCGTTGGAGCAAAAGTCGTTTGCGCTTGTAATGCATGGGTACTAAATACCCATAAAAAAAGGATTGTAGTAAATAAAGGTTTCATAGTTATTACGTTTTAGTAAAATTAATAATAATTGTTTTCAAAAACAAAAAATCCCCCACAAGTTGTGAGGGACTTCTATAAAAAATATGGGATTATTTCTTCCTGGCGTCTGTTACCAGTCCCCTGTTCTCCAGCATAGGCTGAATATCCGGTTCATGGCCACGGAAATTTTTGAACATAGTAGCGAGGTCCTGCGTATTGCCACGGGATAAGATCATATCACGGAAACGCTGGCCGTTCTCACGGGTCAGGCCGCCATGCTCTTTGAACCATGCGAATGCGTCATCATCCAGCATTTCGGTCCAGATATAAGCGTAGTAACCCGCAGCATATCCGTTGCTCCATATATGCAGGAAGTAGCTGGAACGGTAGCGGGTTGGTACCTGCGGCAGGTCGAGGTGTGTGTTGTGTAAAGCTTCCACTTCAAACTTGTCCACATCCTGTAAGGGGCTGCTGGCAGGAATGGTATGCCATTGCATATCCAATTGTGCGGCGGCGAGTAGTTCTGTCAGCAGGTAGCCCTGGTTGAAGGTAGCGGCCCTCTTTATCTTATCCACGAGTTCCTGCGGCATGAGCGCGCCTGTCTGGTAGTGGGTAGCATAATGTTTGAACACCTGCGGATCGAGCGCCCAATGCTCATTGAATTGCGAAGGGAACTCTACGAAGTCGCGCGCGGTAGCGGAACCTGAAAGGCTTATATACTCCTGGTCGGCAAAGAGGCCATGCAGGCCATGTCCAAACTCATGGAACATAGTCGTTACATCACTGAAGCTGATGAGCGCAGGCTGCCCGTCGGCTGGTTTGGTGAAGTTGCATACATTGTAGATAACAGGCTTAGTGCCCAGTAATTTCGACTGCCCTACCATGTTGTCCATCCATGCACCGCCATTCTTATTATCGCGCTTGAAGTAGTCGCAATAGAATAAAGCCATAGAACTGCCGTCTTTATCAAACACCTCAAAAACACGGACGTCCTTCTGATAAACAGGAATGTCCTTACGTTCTTTAAAGGTAATCCCATAGAGCTGGGTCGCAGCATAGAAGATACCATTTTGAAGCACATTGTTCAGCTCAAAATAGGGTTTCACATCGTTTTCGTCAAGATTGTACTTTGCTTTGCGTACCTGCTCCGCATAAAATTCCCAGTCCCAGGGTTGCAACTGGAACCCGCCCTTTTGCTTATCTATCAAAGCCTGTATATCGGCAGCTTCCATTTTAGCTTTCTCTGTTGAAGCAGGCACCAGCTTGCCGAGGAACTGCTGCACGGTTTCGGGCGTCTTAGCCATTTGGTCCATGAGCGTCCATGCGGCAAAATTGGGGAACCCAAGCAGTTTTGCTTTTTTGGCGCGTATCTCCGCTATGCGGGCGATAGTAGCACGGGTATCGTTGGAATCATTTTTCTCTGCGCGGTTCCATGAAGCTTCAAACAGTTTCTGGCGGGTTGCACGCACAGTGAGCGATTGCAGGTCAGGCTGCTGCGTAGTGTTTTGCAGGGAGATGATCCACTTGCCGGGCATGTTACTGGTCTTGGCTGCCAGAAACGCGGCATCCAGCGCGCCTTTGGAGAGGCCAGCCAACTCGGTCGAATCACTTATTACCAGCGCGCCTGCTTTGGCGGCAGCCATTAATTGGTTGGTGTACTTAGCGCTTAATGAGGCTTCTTCTTTATTGAGTTTTTTCAGGCTGTCCTTATCGGTATCTGATAGTTTTGCGCCTGCAAGTTCAAACTTTTGGTAATAATACTCAACCAGCCTGTTTGATTCAGGATCTAATTTTAGTTGTGCCCGCTGGTTATATATAGTCCCGACCCGCTTAAACAATTTCGTGTTCAGGAATATGGCATCGTTGGTAGCCGCAAGCTTTGGCGCTTCTTCTTCCTGCAGCTTTTGCAGCACAGGATTAGTATTGGCGCCTGCCAGCAAGCCGAACACGCCGCTCACCCGTCTGAGCAACTGTCCGCTTTTTTCCAGGGCTATGAAGGTGTTTGCAAATGTCGGGGCGTCAGCATTATCGGCGATCTTTTGTACTTCCGCCAGTTGTTGCTGCATGCCAACCTCCATTGCCGGTTTAAAATCACTATCCTTGATCTTAGTGAAATCAGCGGCCTGGAAGGGTAACGTGCTTGCCGCATAAAAAGGATTGGAGGAAGACAAAGTATCGTTGTTAACAGCCGATGGCTTACCGCCATTGCCGCATGAGGATATCATTACCATTGCTGCTAAAGATAAAAAAGACAGTTGTTTCATTGTTTTTCTTCATTTGTATCGCGACAAGATAATAAAAAATCTCCCGGTTACGTATTTTAAACCTGGGAAAAATAGTTAGATTTCAGGCTATCAGGAAAGTTGAATCAGGTTGCG
Organism: Chitinophagales bacterium; assembly: GCA_044448445.1. Classification (GTDB taxonomy): domain Bacteria; phylum Bacteroidota; class Bacteroidia; order Chitinophagales; family Chitinophagaceae; genus Nemorincola. The sequence continues at coordinate 512 of JBIOGX010000086.1, read as the reverse complement.
AAGAAGCTAAATGCCTGAAGTTGACAAAATAAAATAGCCAGTACTGACCCGTTTATCGGGACAGTACCAGGCCTTTAGTAACAGTCAATAACTAGAATCCTTTTTTAGCAACGGCGTCCTTGATGGCTTGCAGCGCTTTGGCTTCACTCATAATAGCAGCCATTTTGTTCCCTTTGCCATCATTGCCACTGGCCAAATAACCACCTCTGGAAGTCCTGGTTATTACAGCATCCTGCATCGGAACATTTTTTTCCTTTGTTTTCAGGCAATATGCCTTGATCATTTTTGAAGTGTCCATAATTATTATTTTTAGGAGTTAGTGTGTGAATAAATTATTAAGACACAAAATACAAAAAAAAATCAGAAAATGAAGTTATTCTGTATTTAATATTCCAAATGATGCGGAAATCAGCTTCTTTTCGGGTGTTTTTTACCTAAAAACACTTAAAACAGGGAAGTTCTGCCATGCAGGTTATATATAAAGGCAAGAGCATAAAATGAATAATTAAGCG
>JBIOGX010000085.1:0-8352 GCA_044448445.1 Chitinophagales bacterium | reverse complement strand
GCTTCGTTGCAAAAGTCCTTAAATAGCTTGCTATTCGTCCCGACGATTGTTGGGACGCCTCGCATAAAAGAAAAATAACTATCCAACTTCGTAGGATTTATTTTGACATCTTCACTAAGTGCCATCCATCAGTAATCCTTCGACTTAATAACACTGAATTTTATTTCTTCCTGAAAATCCGATAGTTTCGCCGTGTAAATCATTGAATACATGACAGATTGCTTCATACTTCGCAATGACGAGATACGTCATAACTGGACAAGGGAAGAAATACGTGAGATCTATGAACGGCCATTATTGCCATTGGTAATGGATGCAGCCGATGTGCACCGTAAGCATCATGTTTTTGGCGAAGTGCAGATAAGCAGCCTGCTTTCTATAAAAACAGGGGGTTGTTCAGAGGATTGTTCTTATTGCCCGCAGTCGGCAAAATACCATACGGATGTGAAGGTACACTCCATGATGCAAGTGGAAGATGTGGTGAGCGCCGCTGAAAAGGCAAAGGAAGGCGGGGCATCCCGTTTTTGCATGGGCGCTGCATGGCGCGAGGTTCGCGACAACAGGGATTTTGACCGCGTGCTGGAGATGGTGAAGGCGGTAAATAAACTCGACATGGAAGTATGCTGCACCCTGGGTATGGTGAACGAGTACCAGGCAGAGCGGCTGGCAGAAGCAGGCCTGTATGCTTATAACCACAACATAGATACATCGGAAGAACATTATAACGAGGTGATCACTACCCGCACTTACGATGACCGGCTGAACACGATAGAAAATGTGCGCAAGGCAGGCATCAGCGTTTGCAGCGGTGGTATCATAGGGCTTGGGGAGAAGGATGAAGACCGTATAGGTATGCTGCAGACGCTTGCTAACCTGCCGCAGCATCCTGAATCAGTGCCCATTAATATATTGGTACCTGTGGAGGGTACTCCTCTTGCCGATAATGACCGCGTGCCATTTGATGAATTGGTACGCATGATAGCTACCGCACGCATAGTGATGCCGGCATCAGCAGTACGTTTGTCGGCAGGCCGCTTAGAGCTTTCGATAGCCGAGCAGGGTATGTGTTTTATGGCAGGGGCTAACTCTATATTCGCCGGAGATAAGCTGCTGACTACACCAAACCCGGAGTACAATGCAGACATGGAAATGTTCCGCATACTGGGGTTAAAGCCTAAAGCGGCATTTGCAGACGGCCATCCGAAAAACAAGCAGAATGTGATGATGGAAAGTTGTACTACACGAGGGATAAATGTTGAGTAGAAAAAAATCTCATCCCGCATGGGCGGGACAAAATAATTGTTTGATAATAATTGAATAATAAAAAAAGGCGCAAACCTGCCTGCCGGTAGGCAGGAGTGTAATGTGATAAGTTGCTTTTTTATCCCTTGTGAAGTATAACAAACATGAACCGTGTTGAGCAATACCTGGCGGACAAATTAAAAGAAAGGGAACTTGTGGGCAATCTCAGGAAACTGACCACGCACAGGGCCGCTGTTGACTTTTTTTCAAACGATTATCTGGGGTTGGTAACAACAGGGACATTGGCAGAGCTAATGCACCCGTTGCAAAACAGTATATATACCACAGGTTCTACAGGATCGCGGTTGTTGTCAGGTAATAGCCAATTAGCTGAAACGTTGGAACATACCATTGCGGCATTTCACAAAGCGGAAGCGGCATTGGTATTTAATTCAGGCTATGACGCCAATGTGGGATTGATGGCAAGTATTGCAGACAGGCATACTACCATATTATCAGATGAGCTTTGCCACGCCAGCATTATAGATGGTATCAGGCTGAGCCGGTGCGCCCACAGGTATAAATTTGCGCACAATGATATTCATAGCCTTGAGGAAAAACTAAGGAAGTATAAAGACGGGCCTGTGATTGTGGTGATTGAGTCAATCTATTCTATGGACGGGGACATAGCCCCGCTTGAAGCTATAGTGCAATTATGTGAAGCATACAGCGCGCAATTAGTGGTGGACGAAGCACATGCTACAGGTGTTATAGGGGAAAGGGGAGAAGGTTTGGTATGTATGCTGGGTTTGCAGGATAGGGTATTTGTACGGGTGCACACTTTTGGCAAGGCGCTGGGCTGCCATGGCGCTACGGTGGTTGGCAACGACCTGCTGAAACAATACTTAGTCAATTTTGCCCGACCGTTTATATATACTACGGCGCTGCCCGGCCAATCGCTTCATGCTGTGCATTGCGCTTACCAATATTTATCAGGCCATAGTTTCAGTAACGCGCCACTGTATGAGCTCATTGCTTACTTCAGAAAGAAAATAACAGATAGCGGCAGCACAGGATGGAAAGACAGCAGCAGCCATATACAGGCACTGGTAACAGGTGATAATGTACGGAGTAAGCAACTTGCTTTGAAATTACAACAGGCTGGATTGCAGGTAAATCCCATACTTCATCCTTCGGTGCCATTAGGGATGGAAAGGCTGCGGGTATGCCTGCATACTTTTAATACAAAGGAGGAGATTGATTTGTTGTTTGAGACGTTGGGGAATTAGAGAAATATTACTCATTCCCGATTCCCTTTAGATAAACTTCTGCAGTCATAACAGGAATCAGAGCTTCTTTATAATCTTTTAAGTTGCGGGTAATAATAAATGGGATTTTATTTTCTATCGTTGTAAAATATTGAATGGCATCTTCAAAATCAGCAAAGGATGAATTAAGCGCAAGGTTTACTATTTTATCATCAACTGCAAGCACGGTAACCAGCCTCTTAAATTGAATAAGAATTCTTTTGCTAGCTGCACGGTTATATTGCTTTGAAAGCATATAATTCAGATTATTAAAGCAAAGCGAAGAAATATAAAGCTCTGCTCTCCCTTTATCCGCCAAAGTAAAGAGGTGCGCGGCATGAGTATAAAATGGGTACCTTTCAGCCAACAGATCGAGAGCAATATTTGTATCAATAAAAAGATTATCCACTATTTGTATTTTTTATCGAGGTATTTAATTCTATCCTTTTTAAAATCAAAATTATCAGGCAATTGCAATACACCCGAAAGGCTCTTTACTAATGGCGATATTTCATCCTTATCATTATTCCTTTCCTTTTTAGTGAGATTGGAAAAATAATTTTCTATCATTTGTGAAAGTGAAGTGTGATTTTTTTTTGCAAATTCTTTTGCCTTTTTTATTACAACTTCATCCATAGACAATGTTAGCTTAGTTTCCATTTTTTCTTTTGTTTACGTACAAAATTATATAAATTATACGTAAAAGTGAGACATTTTATAAATATTTAACTAAGACGCCATTACCTTCTTACTTTTGAGCATAAATGAATAATTCCATAGCAATCGTTGGCATACACACAGGCATTGGCAAAACCATTGCCGCGGCAGTAATGGCGGAAGCTATTGGGGCTGATTACTGGAAGCCTGTACAGGCAGGAACAGAAGAACGGGACACGATGCTGGTAAAGCAATTGCTCACCAATGGGGAGCAGCGGGTGCATGACGAGGCAATAATATTATCACGACCTATGTCGCCACATGCTGCGGCAATTATAGATGGTATAGAAATAGACCATACAAAATTTGTGTGGCCTAAAACCGGTAAAGTATTATTGATAGAAACCGCAGGAGGCATATTATCGCCTATGTCTGGAAATAGTACGATGGCTGATTTTGTATCCTATTACAAACTACCGGCAATATTAGTTGCGCAAAACTATTTGGGAAGCATCAATCACACTTTATTGAGTGTAGAAGTATTAAAAAGCAGGGGTGTTTCTTTGCTTGGCATTGTAATGAATGGCGTGGAGAACCGATCATCAGAAACATTTATTGAAGATTATGCCAAAACGTCTATAATAGCGAGGATACCACAGTTTGATAAAATTGATAAACAATCGGTTGCCGCAAGCGCAGCACAAATAAAACATTCACTGTTACAATACATCAGCAATGCCCACCATTAAAGAGCGCGACAGGCAGGTAATATGGCATCCTTACACACCCATGAAGGCATGGCCGGAAGCTGTGGCTATTGTAAAAGGAGAAGGTGTGTATCTTATTGATGAAGATGGTAACAGGTATATAGACGCCATTTCTTCATGGTGGGTAAATCTGCACGGGCATGCCCATCCTTATATTGCTAAAAAGGTGAGTGAACAGTTGGCTGTACTGGAGCATTGTATGTTTGCCGGGTTCACTCATGAGCCTGCAGTAAGACTGGCAGAAAGGCTTTTGGAGATATTGCCTAAGGGAATGAGTAAAATATTTTACTCGGATAATGGTTCTACTGCTGTAGAAGTAGCCTTAAAAATGGCATTACAGTATTGGAACAATAAGGGAGTGCAAAAGAAAAAAATAGCTGCACTGCAAAATGCTTACCATGGCGATACCTTCGGGGCGATGGCGGTGAGCGGAAGGAGCGTTTTTACCGATGCATTTGCCAACCAACTTTTTGATGTGGAATTTGTTCCGTTCCCGTCAAAGGGCAAGGAAGCAGAAAGTATTGCGGTATTGGAAAGTATTTTGCAAACAGGCGATATTGCCGCATTCATTATAGAGCCGCTGGTGCAGGGTTCGGCGGGTATGCAGATGTATAGCCCTGCAGTGCTGGAGCAATATTTTCAGTTATGCAAACAATATAATACTCTTATTATAGCAGATGAAGTGATGACGGGATTCGGGCGGACAGGGCCGCTCTTTGCCTGCGACCATATCAATATTTCGCCTGATATTATTTGCTTGTCTAAAGGGCTTACCGGTGGGGCTATGCCATTAGGAGTTACCGCTTGTACACAAGATATTTTTGATGCTTTTTATGATGACGACCGTACGAAAATGTTGTATCACGGACACTCATTTACCGCCAATCCTACTATATGCGCCGCAGCGCTTGCAAGCCTTGACCTTTTATTACAAAAAGATTGTGAAGATAACAGAAAGCGGATTGCAAGCGCTCATGATGCCTTTGCAGAAACCATCAGAACCAATCCGATGGTAGCGGATGTAAGACAAACAGGTACTATCCTGGCAATAGAATTAAAAACAGATACTCCCTCTTATCATCATTCGCTACGCGATGTGATGTACCGTTATTTTATTGACAAAAAAATAGTTATGCGCCCGCTGGGTAACATCATATACATTATTCCTCCTTACTGCATAAGCAATGATGAGCTTGGGTATATTTATAAATGTATAGAGGAGATGAGAAGCCTCTCCCCTTCGACTATCTCTCAGGGCAGGCTTGGAGAGGGCGAGGTGGAATGAATGATGTAAATAGCTTCCGGAATTTGATGCAGAATCTCTCAATTTGCGGGGTAGATTTGACAACTTTTCGAAAGTTGTCAAATCTTGCTCACAGTTATCTAACCTATATTACTCACGCTCCAGCCTGTTGATCCCGGCTTTGGCCTGCTGGTCTATTGAGTTTTGAAAATCGTGGGCGGGCATATTCAGGCACTCTTTATACCTGCTGATCGCCAGTGTTTTGCTTCCTGAATATTCATAGATCATTCCCATTTGCAACGCTGCTCTCGCCGCAAATTGCTCATGCCTTTCTTTTCCTGTATTGATGACTGCCTGATAATTTTCCAGCGCTTTATTATTATCTCCCGATTCCTGGTATGCTTTTCCCAAACGGAAAAAATATTCCAGTTTATCAGCAGGCTTTTTTAATTGGGATGGATTTATAACCTGCAGCATTGTTAACGCACGATCATAATAACCACCCTCTATTAAAAAGCGCGCCTGTAATACTTTGCTGTGCGGCCATACATTGTTTTCAGCAAACCTTTTAGCTTGTTTATCCGCATCAGACCGTGTATTGCCTTGTGTTTTTACCTGCTCCATGCACCATGCCGCCTGTGCTGTATTATTATTTATATAATTGGCAAAAGCCATTTTCTGCCAGGTATCTTTTATAAAATTGCCGCTCTTATTTTTTTTAAGGTATCCCTGGAAGTAGCTGATGCAATTTGTATCCAGCCTGGTAAGCAAGGCTATGCCCATCTGGTAATCAAAAACAGGGTAGTTGCCATAATTGGCATCCATGGCTGCGGCCTGTAAGGTTTCTATTGCTTCGTCAGATTTACGGTAATCAAGCGCAATGTTCACTTTCGCAAAAGTATTCAACAGGTCATTGTGTGTGGGGAATTGAGGGCTGTTGAGAAAATTCCATACCTCTTTTTGTTCCATCAGTAGATAAAACCGGGTGTATGAATAATAGAGAATAGTTTCTAAGTATAACGGCTGCTTATTGGTGTGGGTATTAATGAAATCAGCTAATTTTGCAGTTCCTTTTTTCATATCTCCCTTCATCCCGAAAATGGATGCCAGCCATATATAACTTCCCGGAAGGGAACCCACTACGGCTTCCTGCAAACCTGTGAATACCTTGTTGTACTCAAAATCAGGGAATAGCTGCTTGTTATCTTTCAGCAGGGCGAAAGATCTGTGGAAGCTGGCAGCAGCTTTATATTGTTCGCCAAAACGCATCTCCACAATGGCCCAATGCAGGTAGATGCCCGCTTTGCAAAACCGAAACCAGGGTGATGCCTGATCTCCTTTTTCTAATAATTCCAGCCGGTCCTCCTTATGGCCTGCACGCTGATCATAATCAAGCTGGTCACAATTGAGCAGCAATACGATATAATCCTCATAGTCTGAGATATAGGTGGCCATAAGATTATACGGGTTGGCCTTAATCTCATTTATCATCATAGCCCGGCCTTCCTGCAAGTGCAGTGACATATAATGCCGGTATGCCCTGCTGCAGTTATCATTGTAGTCATATACATAATCTGCCGCATTCGTGACATAAGGATGAAGGAAAAACAAAAAAAGTATCCACTTCTGCATGGCATAAAGATATTGTAAAGTAAGTCAGTTCGGAGGTTTAGTAATTGATCCCGCATGTGCGGGGATCAATTATTTGCATCACTTTGTAATCCCTGTTTTATATCACCCGCCGCGGCGGGTTTTGTAATTTTTGGATTTCATTTTCTATAATAATGCAATCCCTACGGGGTTTTCGTTTAATAACGCAATGAATTTTAAACAATAAAATGCCGAACTCACGTTAGGTTAATAAAACTTTGTAAGGTAAGGGTATCGTTCCCGGTAGAGTTTCTTTACTCTGTTAAGTATGGTATTGCGCAGGCCGTCAATGTTTCTGCGCTCTGTGGCCGATACGAATATTGCTGAGTTGTGTGTTTGCTGTTGCCAGCGGGTTTCAAGCTGGGTTAGCATATCTTTTTTTACTTCTTCATCCAGCCAGGGGTCGAATACATGCTGTTCGTATAAGTCCATTTTGTTAAAAATAGTGAGTATTGGCTTGTCGAATGCGCCTATTTCCTGCAATGTTTTATTGACCACGCCCATCTGGTCTTCATACCCGGGATGTGAAATATCCACAACATGCAGCAGGCAGTCTGCCTCGCGCACTTCATCAAGAGTGCTCTTAAAGCTTTCGACAAGATGGTGCGGTAATTTCCTGATAAAGCCCACAGTGTCACTCAGCAAAAACGGAGTTTGTTCATACACTACTTTACGGGTAGTAGTGTCTAATGTCGCAAACAGTTTATTTTCAGAAAACACATCCGCTTTGCTGAGCACATTCATCAGCGTGCTTTTGCCAACATTCGTATAGCCTACTAAAGTCACTCTGATATAGTCCCCCCGTTCTTTGCGTTGCGTTACGGCTTGCCTGTCTATTTCTCCAAGCCGTTTTCTCAGCAGCGCTATTTTATCTTTTACAATACGGCGGTCCGTTTCTATTTCCGTTTCGCCGGGCCCCCGGCTGCCTATGCCGCCACCCTGTCTTTCCAAGTGCTTCCACATACCTTTCAGGCGGGGCAGCAGGTATTGGTATTGGGCCAGTTCTACCTGGACCTTGGCCTGTGCCGTTTTAGCGCGGCTGGCAAATATATCCAGTATCAGGTCGCTCCGGTCTATGGTTTTAACACCTATCTCGTCCGTAATGTTCCCTATTTGGGAACCCGTAAGCTCGTCATCAAATATGACAAGGTTTATTCCTTTCGCCTGTACATATTCTTTTATCTCTGCGATCTTGCCTTTGCCCACAAATGTTTTGCTATCGGGCTTAGGCAACTTTTGCATAAAAGTTTTTACAGCTACGGCACCGGCAGTTTCTGCAAGGAAAGCAAGTTCCGCCAAGTATTCCTTCATCTGTGTCTCTGTCTGCTCATTATGCACAAGCCCAACCAGCACAGCCTTTTCTTCGTTTTGTATTTTATTTTTTTTATCGAGCACTTTATAAAGTAAAAACCTGCCTGCCGGCAAGTGTGATTGGAATGTGGTTTAGTCTGTATTGAAATCCCTTTTATCGTGTATAATGTTAGTT